>NZ_BBWM01000051.1:0-56570 GCF_001463805.1 Aureimonas sp. D3
CCGCCCCTCATGTGCTTATGGTTACCGAAGAGGGTTAACGAGCCATGAAGTGACCCGCCGATTGGCCTCCGGCTGCGAAGCGTGCTAACCCCGCCGCATCCCCGCCCGCCCCTGTCTCATTTGGGTTTCGTCGTCGCGGCGGAGCATGAGCGGCCCTCGAACCGGTGCCGCGACAGCATCCGGGAGCGGCTCAGGAACGCGAGTTCGGCCGAGGCCCGCACAGAACCTCGAAAGGCCACGATGGCACTCTCCCTCATTCTGTTCGATTGCGACGGCGTGCTCGTCGATTCCGAAATCATCTCCGCCAAGGTGGACGCCTCGCTCCTGAAGGAGTTGGGATATGAAATATCCGCCAACGAGATCGCCGAGCGCTTCGCTGGCCTGACGCAGGACCGCATTCTCGAACTCCTGACGGCGGAAGCGGGAATTCGTTTTCCCGAGGATTATGCCGAGCGTCAGCGACTGGAACTCGACCGTCGCCTCGCCGCCGAGATCACGCCGATTGCGGGCGTCCATGAGATGCTCGATCGGCTCGACCTGCCCCGCGCCATCTGCTCGAATTCCTCCTCCGAGCGGCTGAAGATCGTTCTGGAGCCGACCAAGCTCTGGGACCGTTTCCGCCCCTATGTCTATGCCTCGCGCGAAGTCGGCACGAAGAGGCCCAAGCCCGCGCCGGACGTCTATCTCTATGGCTGCCGTCAGTTCGAGACCGAGCCGCGCGAAACCATCGTTCTGGAGGATTCCGTTCACGGCGTTGCCGCAGCCGTTGCGGCGGGCTGCCGAGTCGTCGGCTTCACCGGCGGACAGCACAGCTATGACGGCCACGGCCATGCGCTGGCCGAAGCGGGAGCGGAAACCGTGATCCGTCGCCTCTCGGAATTTCCCGGCGTCGTGGAGGCTTTCAGCAATTGGGAAGCGGCCTGACCGGCCGCCCCCGTCGCACCATTCAGCGGCCGGTCTTGCCCTTGGCGGCAACGGCCGGCGCTGGCGGCCCTTCGTCGAAGCCGGCATAGATCGTGAGCGTCTTGCCGGCGGGCTTGGGGAAGCGGATGTTGCGGTCGATATAGGAGAAGTTCACCGCGCCGCCCGTGGAATCCAGAAGCGCGCCCTGGTGGCCCAGCTGGCTGTAGACGAGCTTGCCATTGTCCACGATTGCCACGCGCAGCGGCAGATCGACCGTTCCGCCCTTCGAGACCGGCCCCGGCACGACCCGGCCCGTGACCGCGACTTCCATAAAGTACTGCCCTTCGCGCTCGCGGCAAGACCGCGTCGTACCGGTGATGGAGGCGACATAGTCCACTGAATCTCCCGAGCCTTTGCGCAGGATGGCGGTGCCTTCGCGCAAGGCGACCTGCGGGCAATAGTCCGCCACCTTTCCCGCGCTCGCGACCTGCGCGGGCGAGGCCGGAAGGCTGGCGGACGAAGGCGCGGCGGGTGCCGGCCCTCCGCCCGACGTGCTGCAACCGGCGGCGCTGAGGCCGGCCAGGGTCAAAAAAAGTAGATTCTGGAAGGGGCTGCGTCTCGACATATGCATCCGCGGTTCTTCCCATAGGGGTGTCGCTCGGTCTATATCAGGCACCCAGCCAGGTTGCGACCAGTCTTGGCATGGAGAAGCGAAGACCGTTTCCTCCGAGCCGAAGCAAGCCGCCCGCAAGGGCGCACGGGAGTTGTCGTTGAGATATGTGAGTTCGCGGGGCGAAGCTCCGACCCTTGGTTTTGCTGACGTTCTCCTGGCCGGCCTTGCGACGGACGGCGGTCTTTACGTTCCGGAAACCTGGCCGACCCTCTCGCCCGAGACTATCGCCTCCTTCGCCGGTCGCCCGTATGCCGAGGTAGCGCTGGAGGTCCTGACGCCTTTCGTGGGCGGCGAGATCGCTCAGGCCGATCTGGAGCGCATGGTGCGCGAGGCCTATGCGACCTTCCGCCATCCCGCCGTCGCCCCGCTCGTTCAGATCGGCGATCGACATTTCGTGCTTGAACTGTTCCATGGCCCGACGCTTGCCTTCAAGGATGTGGCGATGCAGCTTCTGGCGCGGCTGATGGACCATGTGCTGACGCAGCGTCAACGCCGCGCCACGATCGTCGGCGCGACCTCGGGCGACACGGGCGGCGCCGCCATCGCAGCCTTCGCGGGCAGCGAGCGCACCGACATGTTCATTCTCTTCCCGAAGGGCCGCGTTTCCCCCGTCCAGCAGCGCCAGATGACGACGGCCGAACGACCGAACGTTCATGCGCTTGCGGTGGAAGGCACGTTCGACGACTGCCAGGCTCTTGTGAAGAGCATGTTCAACGACGCGAAGTTCCGCGCGGAAACGGCTCTTTCGGGCGTCAATTCGATCAACTGGGCCCGCGTCATGGCCCAGATCGTCTATTATTTCACGGCGGCCGCGAGCGTCGGCGCGCCCCGCCGCACGGTGTCCTTCACCGTGCCAACCGGCAATTTCGGTGACATCTTCGCCGGCTATGCGGCCAAGCGCATGGGCCTGCCGGTGGATCGACTCATCATCGCCACCAACAAGAACGACATTCTCGAGCGCACGATGAGAAGCGGGCGCTACGAGATGGAAGGCGTTCACGCCACCATGTCGCCCTCCATGGACATCGAGATTTCCTCCAATTTCGAGCGTCTCCTGTTCGAGGCGAGCGGGCGCGATGCGGAAACGGTTCGTCGCCTGATGCAGCAACTCCGCCAGTCCGGCGCCTTCACCCTGCCCGAGCCGATGATCCAGGCTATCCGCGCGGAGTTCGACGCCGGGCGCACGGACGAGGCCGGCACGGCTGAAACGATCAAGACCTATCTCGGAATGACGGCCTATCTTCTCGACCCCCATACGGCGGTCGGCGTTGCCGTGGCGGACCAGCATATGGGCGATATCCCGATGATCACGCTTGGTACGGCGCATCCGGCCAAGTTCCCGGCTTCGGTGAAGGCGGCCTGCGGCGTCGAGCCGCCGCTGCCGCCCAGCCATGGAGATTTGATGAGCAGGGAGGAAAAGTTCGACGTTCTGCCGAACGATCTCGATGCCATCGAAGCCTTTATCCGTGAGCGCAGCCGCGCCGTGCGCCACGGGGCCGCAGCATGAGCGTCGAGGTCACGCGCCTCTCCAACGGGTTGACGGTCGCGACCGAAACCATGCCGACGCTGGAAAGCGCCGCGCTGGGGGTCTGGGTCAAGGCCGGTGCGCGAGACGAAACCGAGCGCGAGCACGGCATCGCTCATCTTCTCGAGCACATGGCGTTCAAGGGTACGTCGCGCCGTTCGGCCCGGCAGATCGCCGAAGAGATCGAAGATGTCGGCGGAGAGCTTAACGCCTCCACCAGCGTTGAAACCACCGCCTTCTACGCCCGCGTCATGAAAAACGACGTGCCGCTGGCGATCGACATCCTATCGGACATCCTGCTCGATTCCCGCTTCGACGAGGAAGAGCTGGAGCGGGAACAACAGGTCGTCCTGCAGGAACTCGGCGCAGCCGAGGATACGCCGGACGACATCGTGTTCGACCATTTCCAGCAATCGGCCTTCGCCAACCAGATTATCGGGCGACCGATCCTGGGCACGCGCGAAAGCGTGCGCTCCTTCACGCCTGATGATCTGCGGACCTATCTCACGCGCCATTACGCGCCGGACCGCATGGTGGTTTCGGCGGCCGGCGCCGTGTCGCATCAGGACATCGTGGACCGTGTCTCGGCCGCATTCGGCGCCCAAGCGCCCATGGGTGGCGCCCTGCCCGAACGCACGCCCGCTCTCTATACGGGCGGCGAGTTCCGCGAAGAACGCGATCTTTCCGACGCGCAGATGGTGCTGGGCTTCAAGGGTCGCCCCTACTACCAACGCGATTTCTATTCCGCGCAGGTCCTGTCGATCATCTTGGGCGGCGGTATGTCGTCTCGTTTGTTTCAGGAAGTGCGGGAAACGCGCGGGCTCTGCTACGCGATCTCGGCCTTCCACTGGAGCTTCTCCGACAGCGGCATTTTTGGCGTCCACGCCGCGACGGGCGAGGAAGAACTGGCCGAGCTCGCGCCCGTGATCGTGGAGGAGCTGGTTCGCGCAGCGGACGGCATCACCGAGAAGGAAGTCGTGCGGGCCCGCGCGCAGATGCGCTCCAGCCTCTTGATGAGCCAGGAAAGCCCGGCATCGCGCGCGGGCCAGATGGCGCGCCAACTCATGTTCAACGGTGCGATCATCGCCAATACCGAGTTGCTGGATCGGCTCGACGCCATCACGGCGACGCGTCTGGCAGGGCTTGCGGAAGCGACCTTCATCGACACCGTTCCGACCCTTGCGGCGATCGGTCCGGTGTCGCGTTTGCCGTCGTCGGAGACCTTGATGCAAGGTGGGGCGGGTCGTAGCGCATCGGCCCCGCTACGCGCCGCCGCTGCGGTCAGCTGATCCCAGCCGGATGGGTTGGCTGACTTGGGTTCAGGCATCGGCTCAGCCGGTGCTGAACGGTCCCGGAATCCTGCTGCGGATGCCGCGTCCCGGCGATTATGAGCGCTGGAGGGCGCTTCGGGAGGAAAGCCGAGCCTTTCTCACGCCATGGGAGCCCAGCTGGTCTCCGGGGGAACTCAGCCGCCCGGCCTTCCGCCTACGCCTTTCGCGTTACCGCCGCGATGCACGGGAGCGCGGCAGCTATACCTTCTTCGTGTTCGATCCAACGGGGCAGGTTCTCTACGGTGGCCTGACGCTTGGACGCATCCAGCGCGGCGTGGCCCAATCGGCGACGCTGGGCTATTGGATGGGCGAACGCCACGCAGGGCGGGGCATCATGAGCCGCGCGGTTCGTACGATCTGTATCTTCGCCTTCGAGATCGAAGGGTTGCACCGCGTCGAAGCAGCCTGTGTTCCGCGCAACGGCCGATCGATTGGCCTTCTTGAGTCCTGTGGATTTCGCCGGGAAGGCCATCTCCGGCAATATCTCAAAATAGCCGGTGTCTGGGAGGATCACCTACTCTATTCCTTGTTGGCCGAAGACTGGGCCGCCAGCGCCGGTTATCATGCCGATTCGATGTCCGCCCCTTCGCTCGCCGGGACAAGACCTTGACGTTTTCCATGCCCAAACTCTCCCGATCCCCGGCCTTTCTCGTCTGCCTGCTCGGCGTCTTCCTGCTGGCTTGGGCCTGTGCGACGCCCGCCAGCGCGTTCGCCCCCGTCAGCATCGGACGCGAGGATGTAGCGATCGATCTGGCGCCCGCGATCGACATCCATCGCGGGCGTGGAGCGAACTTCCAGGTTTCGACCATCCCAGGCTCGGACGGCATCGTGCGGCGGATCGAAGTCGAGTCCAGCTCGTCCAATCCATCGGGAAATTGGGCCGTCTTCGCGCTCGCCAACAACACGGACGAGCAGATCGACCGATTGGTCGTCGCGCCACATTTCCGGCTGTCGGGCTCCGGGCTGGTCTGGCCCGATCTCGGCTCGCAGCGCATCGTCGCCATCACACCGTCGGAGGGCTTCGCGCTCGACCGGCAGGATAGCCCGGAAGCCGATGTCTTCCTTGTGACGCTCGACCCCGGCACGGTGATCACCTTCGTGGCGGAACTGGCCAGCGACAAGCTGCCGGAAATCCGCCTTTGGGAACCCAATGCCTATAAGGACACGGTGAACGCCTTCACGCTGTATCGCGGCATCGTGCTCGGTATCGCCGGCCTGCTCGCGGTCTTTCTGACGATCCTCTTCGTCGTGAAGGGGTCGCCCATGTTCCCCGCGACCGCCGCCCTCGCCTGGGCCGTACTCGCCTATATCTGCATCGATTTCGACTTCTGGCAGAAGCTGGTGCCCATCGTGCCGGGTGAGGAGCGCATCTGGCGCGCAGGCACGGAAGTGGCCCTCGCCTTCACCCTGGTCGTGTTTCTCTACGCCTATCTGAACCTCAACCGCTGGCACGGGATTCTCTCCGCGTTCACGGCACTCTGGCTGGTGGGCCTCGGCGGCCTCGGTGCCCTCGCGGCGTTCGATCCGCCGATGGCGTCCGGCATCGCGCGCATGTCCATGGCCGCCACGGCCGGGGTGGGTCTCCTCTTGATCCTCTATCTCTCGGCCATGCGCTACGACCGGGCGATCATGCTGATCCCGACCTGGCTGCTGATCATTGCGTGGCTCGCCACGGGATGGCTGACGATCACCGGCCAAATCCATAACGACATCATTCAACCGGCATTGGGCGGCGGTCTGGTGCTCGTCGTCCTGCTCATCGGCTTCACGGTCATGCAACACGCCTTCGCCGGCAATGGCAGTTTCGGCAGCGGGCTCCTGTCCGACATGGAGCGCCGCGCTCTGGCGCTGGCGGGAACCGGCGATGCGATCTGGGACTGGGACGTTGCGCGTGACCGAATCTTCGCGGGCTCCGACACGGACGGTCTCCTGGGGATGCCGGTGGCAGCCATGAACGGACCGGCGCGGGACTGGCTTCCCATCCTGCACCCGGACGATCGGGACCGTTTCAAGATCACGCTCGACACGATCCTCGAACATCGTCGTGGCCGCATCGCGCAGGATTTCCGCCTGCGGAGCGACGACGGGCATTACCACTGGATGAACCTGCAGGCCCGGCCGGTGCTCGGCTCGAACGGTGAGGTCGTGCGCTGCGTCGGTACGCTCAAGGACGTGACCGACCGGAAGAAGGCCGAGGAGCGCCTTCTGCATGACGCGCTGCACGACCAGCTGACCGGCCTGCCCAACCGCGAACTCTTCATCGACCGGCTGAACTCCATCGCGGCCCTCGCCGCAAGCCACCCGGACGTGCGGCCGACGCTCTTCGTCATCGACATCGACCGGTTCAAGCAGGTCAACGATGATTTCGGCATGGCGACCGGCGACACGATCATCCTCACGCTCGGCCGGCGCTTGAAGCGTGTCTTGAAGCCCCAGGATTCGCTGGCCCGGCTGACGGGCGATCAGTTCGGTCTGATCCTCATGTCCGAAGCCGAGATCGGAGCGGTCGGCTCCTTCGCCGAGGCGTTGCGCGAAGTCGTTCGTGCGCCGATCACGTTCGGCGACCGCGATATCATCCTCACGGCCTCGATCGGCCTGACGGGATGGACGGATGGCGCCAGCGCGGACGAGGTTCTGCGCGACGCGGAACTCGCCATGTATCAGGCCAAGCGGCTCGGTGGGGATCGCATCGAACCCTTCCGACCCGGCTACAAGACCCACGCCTCGGGCCGCGTCGAACTGGAATCGGACTTACGCCGTGCCTTCGGGCGCAACGAGCTGTCGCTCATGTTCCAGCCGATCGTGAAGCTGTCGTCGAGCGAGATCGTCGGCTTCGAAGCCTTGCTACGTTGGAATCACGCCAAGCGCGGGCCGATCTCGCCCTATGAGTTCATCCCGATGGCCGAGAATACCGGCCTGATCGTGCAACTCGGCCAGTTCGCCTTGGACGAGGCGACAAGGCGTTTGTCGGACTGGCAAAAGCTGCCGGGCCAATCCAAGCTCTTCTGCTCGGTCAACATTTCCAGCCGCCAGCTCATCCGCCAGGATCTGCTGAACGATGTCCGGCACATTCTGAAACGCTACAACCTTCCGCCTGAGACGCTGAAGCTGGAGCTGACCGAATCGCTCGTCATGGACAATCCCGAACGCTCGGCCAAGCTTCTCGAGCGCCTCAAGGAGATGGGCGTCGGCTTGTCGCTGGACGATTTCGGAACGGGCTATTCCGCCCTTTCCTATCTCATCCGCTTTCCGTTCGACACGCTGAAGATCGACCAGACATTCCTGCGCGGAGACGCGCATCCGCAGAAGCAGATCATCGTGCAGTCGATCGTGACCATGGCGCATGAGCTCGGGCTCGCCGTGGTCGCCGAAGGCGTCGATAAGGAGATCGACGCGCAACGGCTTCGCCAGCTGAACTGCGAATATGTTCAGAGCTTCATGTTCTCGCCGCCGCTTACCGCCGAGGAAGCGCGCCGGCGGCTTCAGGATCGGCAGGGCCGCAAGGCAGCCGTCGTCTGAGGCGGCTATCCCTTGCGGAAAGGCGTAGCCGCCGACGCCTCAGGCGTGGCCGGCTTCGCTCGTCAGAAACGCGGGATTGATGCCGAGGATGGCAAGCGCGCGGGTGTATTTGTTGTCGAGTTCGGCATCAAACACGATGTCGAGATCGGCGCGGCAAGTCAGCCATCCGTTGGCGGCGATTTCGGATTCGAGCTGGCCAGGGCTCCAGCCGGCATAGCCGAGCACCATGATCGCCGTAGACGGGCCGACGCCGCTCGAAATCGCCTTCAGAATGTCGAGCGTCGGCGTCAGGGCAATGCCATCATCGACGCTGACGGTTGACTCGGAATCGTAATCTTCGGAATGCAGAACGAAGCCGCGCCCCTGCTCGACCGGCCCGCCTTGGCAAACGGGAACCTCCCGCCCCTTTTGCGGCAGGCGAATCTCGTTGGGATCGCTCACGATCTCCAATTGCGTCAAAAGCGCTGCGAAGCTGAGCGGCTGCGCCTTATTGACGATGAAACCCATCGCACCGCTCGACGAATGCGCACAGATATAAACGACCGAGCGCGAGAAGCGCTCGTCCTCCATGCCCGGCATGGCGATGAGAAAGTGCCCTTCCAGGGAAGAGGCTTCGTCGGATCGGTTGCGAATGTTCTCGAAGTCCATGAGCCTAAGATAAAGCTGTCCTGCCGGTTTTGCATCAGCGACATGAGGTTTTGAAATGCGGCGTTTCGATTTTTTCCAGCTGCCGCACAGGCTCGCAATGGGCTGGCTCTTCCTCGCGCTTCCAGCGGCTGTGTCGGTGACTGCCGCCCCTGTCCGCGCCGCATCCGAAGTCGAGGTGGAGGGCGCGCATATGCGATTGGACGTCGTAGAGGAGAACGGTCGCGTTCAGGCCGCTATCTCGATCGAACTCAAGCCGGGCTGGAAAACTTACTGGATCTCGCCCGGCCCGGTGGGACTTGCCCCGGTGATCGAGCTCGACAACAGCGCCGGGGTTGAAGACGCTCGTATTCGCCTGCCGGTTCCAACGCGATTTCGCGAGGGTGACATGGAGAGCATCGGCTATGCCGAGCCCGTCTCCTTTGTTGTCATGGGCGAGGCGAAGCCGGGCGAAACGTCGATCCTGCGGGCCGATATCAAGATCGGTCTCTGCCGCGAGCTTTGTTTGCCTGTTCACGTCGAACTGGAAGCCAAGCCTTCGACAAGCCTCAACGCGCAAGCAGCCGTGCGCCGCGCGCTGGCGGCGCTTCCACAGGACGTTCAGCCGCACGACATCGAGGCTTCGATGCGGCAGGGCCGGCTGCATATCGCCAGCGCTTCGCGCGAGGGGCCGCCCCCAACCGACGCCTTTGTGGCCGCACCCGAAGGCTGGGGCTTCGGCGTGCCGGTCGCGGGCTCCGACGCACATGGTTTTTCCCTCGACATTCCGGTCCTATCCACACCCGGCACCGATGCGGAGCTGACGAAGATCGACCTTGTGTTGACGGATGGGGAGAAGGCAGAGCTAATCCGCGCGCTTCCAGTTGGTCGGAATTGACCGACTCAAGATGCCAGAGGATATGCCATGACCCTATCGATCGGCGATAAGCTGCCCCAGGCGACGTTCCGCACGCCCAGCGAAGACGGCCCCAAGTCCCTGTCCACCGATGAGATTTTCAACGGCAAGACGGTGGCGCTCTTTGCCGTGCCCGGTGCGTTCACGCCCACATGCACGATGAACCACCTGCCCGGTTTCCTGGAACTCAACGACGAAATTCGCGGCAAGGGCGTCGATACGATCGCCGTCGTCTCGGTGAACGATGTCTTCGTCATGAAGGCCTGGGCCAAGGCCACGGATGCCGGAGACCGCATTCTGTTCCTGGCCGATGGAAACGGCGAGTTCACCCGTGCCGCCGGCCTCGATGTCGATCTGTCGGGCGGCGGTTTGGGGCTTCGGTCCAAGCGCTATTCCATGATCGTCCGCGATGGAACGGTCGCCGCGCTCAACATTGAGGAATCGCCGGGCCAGGCGGAAACCTCCTCGGCTTCCGCGCTTCTGGCGCAGCTCTAAGCCGTCACCTCAGGCCGGCGAGGCCACCCTCGCCGGCTTGCGCTTGAAGGGCTCCATACCCGCGCGCGCCAACTCGTCCGCGCGCTCGTTCTCGGGGTGGCCGGCATGCCCCTTGATCCAATGGAACGTCACCTCGTGGCGGTTGCGCTCTTCATCGAGCCGCTGCCAAAGCTCGGCATTCTTGACCGGCTTCTTGTCGGCCGTGCGCCATCCGTTGCGCTTCCACCCGTGAATCCATTTCGTGATTCCATCCCGAAGATATTGCGAGTCGGAATGAAGATGAACGGCGCAGCCGCGCTTCAACGCCGCAAGACCTTCGATCGCGGCCAGAAGCTCCATCCGGTTGTTGGTTGTATGGGCTTCACCACCGGACAGTTCCCGTTCCGTTTCGCCCGAGCGCAGGATCGCGCCCCAGCCGCCCGGACCCGGATTGCCCGAACAGGCGCCATCGGTGAAAATATCGACGTGGGTCAGATCGCTCATGCCGTCCGGGAATCCATGGTGACGCCGTAATCGGCAAGGCTGCGCACCTGACGGTGGAAGCGGGACTTCCGCAGATATTCCTTCGGATCCTTCTTGGTGACGAAGGAATCGGCCGGGGTGTTGATCCAGTCGTAAAGGCGCGTCAGCAGAAAACGCACCGAAGCTCCCCGCGCCAGGATCGGCAGAGCTTCCCGCTCGGCCGCATTCAAGGGACGCACGCTCTGGTAGCCTTCGATCAACGCGCGCCCCTTGGTGACGTTGAAGGCCCCATCCTGTTCGAAGCACCATGCGCAGAGACAGATGGCGAGATCATAGGCCAGAATGTCGTTGCAGGCGAAATAGAAGTCGATCAGCCCGGATAGATTGCCCTGCAGGAAGAAGACATTGTCCGGGAAGAGATCCGCGTGGATCACCCCCTGGGGCAGATCGGCTGGCCAATCGGCTTCCAGTTCGGTCAGTTCCGCTGCGATCTCGGCCCGAAGGCCCGCCTCGACGCGGTCCGCATCGTCTCCGCAGGCGTCGAGAAGCGGACGCCACGCATCGACGGACAGGCTGTTGGCGCGCTGGAGCGGAAAGTCCGCAGCCGCCAAATGCATTCCGGCCATGGCCTTGCCGACCGCGCCGCATTGGTCGGCCGTCGGACGCCGCGACCACATGCCCTCCAGAAAGGTGAAAAGCGCAGCGGGCCGCCCTGCCAGTTCACCCAGCGCATCGCCCTCGCGCGGCTGCACCGGCAGAGGGCAGGACAGCCCCTTGCCGGCCAGATGCTCCATCAGACCCACGAAAAAGGGAAGATCGGCGCGGTTCACGCGCTTCTCATACAGCGTCAGGATGAACGTGCCGCCCTCGGAACGCAGCAGGAAGTTGGAGTTCTCCACCCCTTCCGCGATCCCCTTGTAGGACAGAAGTCGGCCCATGTCGTAGCGCGTCAGAAAGGCGCTGAGTTCCGCTTCGCCGACTTCGGTATAGACCGCCATCTCAAAGCGTCCTTTCGCCGGCAAGAGGCCGATCGCCGTTGACGAACGCCATGTCTTCCTTGGTCAGAGGGACGTCGCGCAGAGCCCGCATGACCGGAAAGTTCTCGTTCTCGATTGCCGTCTGCACGAGTTCGATGCGCAGGTCGAAGCGTTCGCGCAGCGCGTCGAGGATCGCGTCCGTCAGCACTTCGGGCGCGGAGGCGCCTGCCGACATGCCGATGACATGGCCGGGCATCAGGTCATCCATCGGGACATCGGCGGGTCCTTGCAGGAGAAGGCCCCGCTTCGCCCCCGCCTTCTCGGCCACCTCGACCAGACGGCGCGAATTGCTCGAATTGGGCGCCCCGACGATGAAGAAGAGATCGGTGCCGGGCGCGGACGCTTTCACCGCGTCCTGCCGGTTGGTGGTCGCATAGCAAATCGACTCCGAGGCGGGCGCCTGCATCTGAGGGAACTTCGCCTGAAGTGCTGCGATGATACCGGCTGTATCATCCACCGACAGAGTGGTCTGCGTCACGAAACCGAGCGCTGCGGGGTCGGCCGGCTCAAAGGCCGCAACGTCTTCCTCGGTCTCGATCAGGACGACCGTACCTTCGGGCAGCTGACCCATCGTCCCGACGACCTCGGGATGACCGCGATGACCGACCAGCAGCACGGTTCGCCCCAGGCGCATGTGACGCATCGCCTGCTTATGGACCTTGGAGACGAGCGGGCATGTCGCATCAAGATAGAGCATCTCGCGGCGCTCGGCCTCGGCCGGGACGGTCTTGGGGACCCCATGGGCGGAAAAGACGACGGGCTGCCCGTCATCGGGAATGGCGTCGAGTTCCCGGACGAAGACCGCGCCCATCTGGCGCAGCCCATCCACCACATATTTGTTGTGAACGATCTCGTGCCGGACATAAACCGGCGCGCCGTAGCGCTTGAGCGCGAGAACGACGATCTGGATCGCGCGATCGACGCCCGCGCAGAAGCCTCGCGGTTCGCAAAGGCGCAGGGTCAGGGGCGGCTTGGTCTGGATCGCGGACAAGGCAATCTCCGGGCAGCGGTTTCGCTTGGGAATGAGGGGATGGAGCCCCCCTCTGTCAACCCATCGGCGCGCGAGGACGGCCACGCAGGAGATGGCGCACGAAGAGCGCGAGCATGACGAACAGCGCGGCGGCGAGGCTGAACCACGTGATCGCATATTGCAGATGGTTGTTGGGGAGGTCGACCACGGTCACGCCGCCGATCGGATAGCCGCCTTCCGCCGCGCCCGGCCCTGCGTCCACGAAGAAGGGTAGAACCTTGTCTGCTGGCAGCGACAGCCCTTTGGCCATGTCCGATACGCTGCGCCAGAAGAAGACGTTCTGCGAGGGATCGTTGTCGGGAAGAAAGGAGCCGGGTTTCTCGATTGGCGCTTCGCGAGCAAGCCCCGTTAAATCCATCGTCCCCACAGGGTTTCCCGCCATGCGGCTTGCGGGATCTTTCATGGCATAGGGCACGAACCCTCGGTTCACGAAAATCCAGCGATCCGAGCCTTCGATCTGGAGCGGCGTATAGACATGCCATCCCGCTTCGCCATTGCGCGTCGCGAGGAAATAACGCTCATCGGAATGATCGAACCGCCCCCGCAACGCGACGGGATTATAATCGATCGCCTCGCCCCGATCTCGAGCGTCCCGGATGTCATCGATCGTCTGGGCTGGCTTCTCGATGCGCTGCGCAATGGCGCTTAGAAGCCCTTCCTTCCAGGCCATACGCTCCAACTGCCAGGAACCGAGCATCAACAGGACGGCAAAGGCCGCAGAGCCCAGAACGAGGATCGAGATGATGCGTCCGCGACCGAGGCGAGGCTGGCTCTCGTTCACGTTCTGGGCGGAGTCAGGAATCGTCATGAGGATGCAGGCGACCTTCCGCGGCGCTGGATCGAAACTGCAGGCCAACCATCAAGCCTTTTGCAAGACGCATGAGCGGGGCCGATAGGAGAAACGCGAGCGGAACCCAGAGAAGGAGATGGACATAGATGGGCGGGCTGTAGGCGACCTCCGTATAGAGGGCGAGACCGACCACAACGAAACTGACGATCGACATCACGAAGAAGGCGGGTCCATCGGCCGAGTCTAGGCTGGCCAAGTCCAGCCCGCATCGTGAGCAAACCGGCTCGAGCCGGAGATAGCCCGCAAAGAGCTTGCCCTTCCCACAGCGAGGGCAGTGACCGAACATGGCGGCATGGGCCGGATCGACGCCGGGATAGGGTTGGCGAGAATCGTCCATCAGCGTTTCTCTCCTCAAGCGTTTCCCTGGCTTGAACCCTGCGACGAAAAAAGGCGGCCAAGCCGCCTCCTTTCACAAGATCAAGCGAGGGCGTTGTGATCAAGCGCCGTGGATCTGTCCGCCCCAGCCACCCCAGACATAGATGGCGAAGAAGAGGAAAAGCCAGACCACGTCTACGAAGTGCCAGTACCAGGCAGCCGCTTCGAAGCCGAAATGCTTGTGCGGCGTGAAATGCCCGCGAATGGCGCGGATCAGGCAGACGGCCAGGAAGATCACGCCGACGAAGACGTGGAAACCATGGAAGCCCGTCGCCATGAAGAAGGTCGCGCCGTAGATCGAGCCTTTGAACGCGAAGGGCGCATGGGCATATTCGATATACTGAACGAAGGAGAAGATGGCACCTAGTGCCACCGTCAGGGCGAGACCCGTGATCAGCGACTTGCGATCATCCTCCAGCATCGCATGGTGCGCCCATGTCACGGTCGTGCCGGACAGAAGCAAGGTCACCGTGTTGAACAGCGGCAGATGCAGCGGATCGAGAACTTCGATCCCTTTGGGAGGCCAGACGCCGCCGAGCGCTTGGACGCGGGCGGCCTGAATGGCTTCCCCGGGAAACAGGCTGGCATCGAAGAAGGCCCAGAACCACGCCACGAAGAACATCACCTCGGAGGCGATGAACATGATCATGCCGTAGCGCAGATGCATCGAGACGACGGGCGTATGCGCGCCCTGGCGGCTTTCGCGGATCGTATCCGACCACCAAGCGTACATAGTGTAGAGCACGATCGCGAGGCCGATGTAGAAAATCCAAGGCGTCGCCAGATTGGCGCCGAAGACGATGAACGTCTTGTCACCGTGGAAACGGAACAGCGCCACGGCACCGAACAAGAGGAAGAACGCGCCGAGAGACGCCAAGGCCGGCCACGGGCTCGGATCGACCATATGATAGTCGTGATGCTTGTGTGTCGTGTCGGCCATCGCTCTCCCCCTCGCTACCGCCCTAAGCCGCTGTAGCCAACGGCCCCGTTCCAACTCAATTCGGGCGCGTTACAAACGCCCGCTTGCCTGATTGTCCGTCGCGGCATCGGCGACGGGTGTCTTCTTCGGTTCTACCGGGAAGAACGTGTAGGACAGCGTAATCGTCGGCAAGGTTCCGACATCAGCGTCCTTCAGAATGTCGGGATCGACGAAGAACACGACCGGCATGTCCACTTCTTCCCCCGGCTTCAGCGTCTGATCCGTGAAACAGAAACACTGGATCTTGTTGAAGTAGCCGCCCGCCAGCAGCGGCGTCACGTTGAACGTGGCGCGCGCCGTCACTTCCCGGTCGGAACGGTTGCGAACGCGGTACGACATCTGGCGCGTTTCGCCGAGACGCACCACCACTTCCCGCTCGTTCGGCTGAAAGGTCCACGGCACGCTGGGAATCGCATTACTGTCAAATCGAACTCGGACGGTCTCGTTCAGCACCGTGGCGGATGCCATTTCGCTGCGCTGCGTCGTGCCGCCATAGCCCGTGACTTTGCAGAACAGGCTGTAGAGCGGGACGGATGCGTAGGCCGCGCCGATCATGCCGCAGACGAATGCGGCGCAACTGAACGCGGTGATCCGAAATCGGCGGGCCGACATTTCGCGAGGGCCATCGGGCTCAGCCATGACCCCCCACCATCTTGACCAGCGTCACCACATAGAAAATCACGACGAGGGCCGTCAGCGTCAGCGCGATCGCCACCGAGCGCTTGCGCTGCGCCTTATGTTCCTGCTGGGTCAAACGCACGCGATCCTCCTCCCCTTCGTTCACGAAATCAGACCATCCACAAAGCGACGACACGCTCGATCAGCAGGATGGAGAAGAGCGCGAAGAGATACACGATCGAGAATCCGAACAGCTTCTTGGCCGGGACCATCGCAGGATCGCGATCGGGCATCCGCAGCACGAGGAAAGCCCGGCGAATGAAGTCGAGCCCCAGCGCGAGCGACACCACGCCATAGACCGGGCCGCCGAAACCGAGCACGTAAGGGAGGACACCGACAGGCACGAGAAGCAGCGTGTAAGCGAAGATGTGACGACGCGTCGAACGCTCACCCGCCACATTGGGCAGCATCGGGATACCAGCCGCGCCGTAATCCTGCATCTTGAAGAGAGCCAGAGCCCAGAAATGCGGGGGCGTCCAAAGAAAGATGATCAGGAAGAGGACGAAGCTTTCCAGCGAGACGCCACCGGTCACCGCCGCCCACGCCACCATTGGTGGAAACGCGCCAGCCGCGCCACCAATCACAATATTCTGCGCCGTGCGACGCTTCAGACCCATCGTGTAGAAAACGGCGTAGAAGGCGATCGTAAAGGCCAGGAAAGCAGCTGCAAACCAGTTGGATGCGAGGCCGAGAATGATCACGGACAGGATCGACAGCGACAGACCGAAGGCCAACGCTCCACCTGCGGACACGCGGCCTGACGGAACGGGACGTCCAGCCGTACGCTTCATCACGCGGTCGATATCCGCGTCATACCACATGTTCAGCGCCCCGGAGCCGCCCGCTCCCAAGGCGATCGCCAGGAGTGACACGAAACCGAGAACCGGATGCATATGGCCGGGAGCGGCGAGATATCCCGTCACCGCCGTCAGGATCACGAGCGACATGACGCGCGGCTTCAACAGAGCCAGGAAGTCACCCGGTTCGGCGAGACTGATGCCTGGACGAGCGGCCCGCAGATCCGTCGCGTCGATCGCACTCATAGGACGTCCTTATCCTTGACCGGCAGACCCATCGAGACTGCCATCTGTCGCCTATCGCGAACCCGACGGTGAGCGATCCCGGCTTGGATGCCGGGATCACAGGATTTGACCGGGTTCAGCGGATCCGCGGCAGCTCTTCCCACTGATGGAACGGCGGCGGAGACGATAGCTGCCATTCGAGGGTCGTCGCCCCTTCGCCCCAGGGATTGGCTCCCGCGAGGCGCTTCTTGGCGAACGTATCGTAGACACCATAGAGGAAGATCAGGACCGATACACCCGAGATATAGGAACCCATCGAAGAAACGAAATTCCAGCCGGCGAAGGCATCGGGATAGTCCGCGTAGCGGCGCGGCATACCGGCGGCGCCCAGGAAGTGCTGCGGGAAGAAGACGAGATTGACGCCGACGAACATGACCCAGAAATGAATCTTGCCGATCTTCTCGTCATACATGTAGCCGCTCATCTTCGGCAGCCAGTAGTACCAGCCGGCGAAGATCGCAAAGACCGCCCCAAGCGACAGAACGTAGTGGAAGTGCGCCACGACATAATAGGTGTCGTGGAGCACGCGATCCATGCCGGCATTGGCCAGCTTGACGCCCGTGACGCCGCCGACCGTGAACAGGAAGATGAATCCGATCGACCAGAGCATCGGCGTGGTGAAGCGAAGCGAGCCGCCCCACATGGTCGCGATCCACGAGAAGATCTTGATGCCGGTCGGGATGGCGATGACCATCGTCGCGAACACGAAATAGCGCTGCGTGTTGAGCGAGATGCCCGTCGTGTACATGTGGTGAGCCCAGACGACGAACCCGACCACGCCGATCGCGACCATGGCATAGGCCATCCCGAGATAACCGAAGACCGGCTTCTTGGAGAAGGTCGAGATGATGTGACTGACAATGCCGAAGGCCGGCAGGATCATGATGTAGACTTCGGGGTGGCCGAAGAACCAGAAGAGATGCTGGTACAGGATCGGATCGCCGCCGCCCTCAGGGGCGAAGAAGGTGGTTCCGAAATTGCGATCGGTCAGCACCATCGTGATCGCGCCGGCCAGAACCGGCAGGGAGAGCAGCAGCAGGAAGGCGGTCACCAGCTGCGACCACGCAAACAGCGGCATCTTGTGCAGCGTCATGCCCGGCGCGCGCATGTTGAGGATCGTCGTGATCATGTTGATCGCGCCGAGGATCGACGACGCACCGGACAGATGCAGCGCGAAGATCGCAAGATCGACAGCTGGACCTGGATGGCCCGTGGTCGAAAGCGGCGGATACAGCGTCCAGCCGGTTCCCGCACCATTGGCGCCAGGAGCGCCCTCCACGAACATCGACAGGATCAGTAGCAGCAGCGAAGGCGGCAGCATCCAGAAGGCGATGTTGTTGATGCGCGGGAAAGCCGTGTCCGGCGCACCGATCATGATCGGGACGAAATAATTGCCGAAGCCGCCGATCAACGCCGGCATGACGAGGAAGAACACCATCACGAGACCATGGGCCGTCGTGAAGACGTTGAAGATCTGCGGATTGCCGAAGATCTGAAGACCCGGCTGCTGCAACTCGGCGCGGATCGCGATCGAGAGACTGGCTCCCACGATACCCGCGAAGATCGAGAAGATCAGATAGAGAATGCCGATGTCTTTGTTGTTGGTCGAATAGACCCAGCGAACCCAGCCGGTCGGGCGCGGGTGGGCGTGGTCGTGATCATGCGATGCAGCGTGATCCATAAGGTGCTTCCCCCCGAATTTGTATCAGCGAGCGGCCACGACCGGCGCCTGATGGGCGATCTCGGCCGAGAGCTGGGCGTTGGCGTTTTGGACATTGTCGGCAGCGGCGGCGAGCCAGCGATCGAACTGCTCGCGGCTGACCACGCGCACGCCGATCGGCATGTTGTAATGGCTGGCGCCGCAAAGCTCGGAGCACTGGCCATAGAAGATGCCTTCGCGATTGGCCTCGAACCAATATTCGTTCAGACGACCTGGAACCGCATCGACCTTCACACCGAGAGACGGCATCGCGAAGGAATGAATCACGTCTCCGCCCGTCGATAAGAGACGAACCACGGTGTTGACCGGAATGACCATCTCGTTGTCGACGGCAAGGAGGCGAGGATAGGTCGCCTTGTCGGTTTTGCCCGAGGCGTCCCGCGCGTCCTCGCCGAGCGGATACGACAGGAAGGAAACGGGCTGCGACGCCGGGTTTGCCGGATTGGCTGCCGTGCCGGCAGCCGGCGATGCAGCGGCGGCGTTGGCCTGCGCCGGCTGATACTCGTAGCCCCAATACCACTGATAACCGGTCGCCTTCACCGTCAGTTCCGGCTCGCGCGGCGGATTGTATTGCGCCGTAAGAAGCTGGAACGAGGGAATGGCGAGGCACAACAGAATCAGGACCGGAGCGATCGTCCAGATGATCTCGATCGTCGTGTTGTGGCTGGTGCGGGACGGCTTGGGATTGCGCTCTTCCGTGTAGCGAAAGCCGACCCAGGCGAGCAGACCCGCCACGAAGATCACGATCGGAACGATGAACCAGAGCGTATAGGTGCTGAACCAATGGATCTGCGCCTCGATCGGCGACAGGGCTTCCTGAAGCCCCATCTGCCATGGATGAGGCTGGCCGGGATGCACCACGGCATCCTGTGCGAACGCCGCAAGGGGCGAGCCGGCCAGAGCAAGGGCGGCAAGGGCTGTTCTCTTCACGAATCTCCCCCTCGTGGAAGCAAATGAACCCGATCTGCCGAACGAATCATCGACGCTCGAATCTCCCGGCGAGCCTCCCGAGATTTCGAATGCCGCTAATGTGCAGCTGAGGCTCGGTTCAACCACGAAACCGCCTCCTTCGCAACACGAGCGCGCCACGCCCGATTGCGACATAAGCGGGGCTGTGACCGCAATGCCTCCCTTATCTCGCACATGCGGCAGTGCGTCTCGACGGGGCCGGTCGAGATGCTTTAACCTTTGATTTCGTTCAAGGCGCCGATTCCGACCGGCGTCACATCGGGATAACCTCATGAAGACCCTCCTCGCCGCGGCCGCCGCCGCCTGTCTCATCATGCTGCCGCTGGCGGCACAGGCCCAGACGGGAACCGTCAAATCGCAGCATGGTGCCTGGGCCGTGGTGTGCGATCAGCCTGCGGGCGCGGCGGGCGAGCAATGCGCCCTCCTGCAGAATGTCGTCGCCGAAGATCGGCCCGAAGTCGGCCTGTCGGTTCTCGCGCTGAAGACCGCAGACGGCAAGGCGCAGATTCTCCGAGTGCTGGCCCCGCTCGGCATTCTTCTTCCCAATGGGCTCGGCCTCTACGTGGATGGCAAGGATATCGGCCGCGCGCAGTTCGTTCGCTGCTTCGAGGATGGATGCTACGCGGAAGTGATTTTGGACGAGACGCTGCGCCAGACGCTGTCGAGCGGCAAGTCTGCGACCTTCATCGTGTTTCAGACACCCGAAGAGGGCATCGGCATTCCGGTCGATCTCGCGGGCTTTGCGGACGGCTTTGCCGCCCTGCCCTGACCAGCCTCGCCCCGTTCCCAGACCGCCAGTGGATGACACGGGCGCTCGGGCCGCCTATCTCAGGGGCACGTTAGTTCTCCGGAGCCTCTCATGCCCCTCTCCCTCGCCGACCGCTTCGACATGTCCCGTCCGCAGCTCGAAGCGCTTGTTTCGGACACGCTGACGGGATCGGACGACGGCGAACTCTTTCTGGAATATCGCGAGCAGGAATCCCTCGTCTTCGACAATGGCCGATCGAAGGCCGGCGACTTCTCGACGGACCAAGGTTTCGGCCTTCGCTGTGTCGCGGGCGAGGCCATCGGCTTCGCGCATGCCGGCGATCTTTCGGATGCGGCGCTCCGTCGCGCGGCGTCCACCGTCACGGCTATTCGGGCCGGATATAGCGGCGTCGCGGCAGAGGGGCCGCGCGGGACGAACCGCAAGCTCTATGGCGACGAGAATCCCATTCCCCAGCCGAGCTTCGAAGCCAAGGTGAAGCTGCTGCAGGACATCGACAGCTATCTTCGCTCGAAGGACGAGGAGGTGCGTCAGGTCAGCGTGTCGCTCGCCACGCAATGGCAGGTGGTCGAAATCCTGCGCGCCGACGGACAATGGCTTCAGGACGTTCGTCCGCTGGTGCGGCTGAACGTCTCGGTCGTCGCGGGGCGCGGCAATCGGCAGGAAACCGGCTCGTCGGGTGCCGGCGGGCGCGTCGGGTTCGGCGGCTTCATGCTGAACGAGAGCTGGGAAAAGCTGGCCGACGAAGCGCTACGCGGCGCCAAGGTCAATCTCGATGCCGTGGCGGCCCCGGCAGGCACGTTCGACATTGTGCTCGGATCCGGCTGGCCGGGTGTCATGCTGCACGAAGCGGTGGGGCATGGTCTCGAAGGCGACTTCAACCGCAAGAAGACCTCGGCCTTTTCGGGCCTTCTCGGCCAGCAGGTCGCGGCCAAGGGCGTCACCGTCGTGGACGATGGGACGATCGCCGAGCGGCGCGGCTCGCTGTCGATCGACGACGAGGGAACGCCAACCAACCGCACGGTGCTGATCGAGGACGGCCGTCTCGTCAACTACATGCAGGATCGCCAGAACGCCCGGCTGATGGGCATGGAGGCGACCGGCAATGGCCGCCGTCAGTCCTATTCCCATGCGCCCATGCCGCGCATGACCAACACGATGATGCTGGCGGGCTCGCATACGCCGGACGAGATCATCGCGTCGGTGAAGGACGGAATCTACGCCGTGTCCTTCAACGGCGGACAGGTCGACATCACCTCGGGCAAGTTCGTCTTCAACTGCACCGAAGCGTACCGCGTGCGCGACGGGAAGATCGGCGAGGCGCTCAAGGGCGTCATGTTGATCGGCAACGGTCCGGACGCGATGCACCGCGTTTCGATGGTCGGCAACGATCTGGAGCTGGATGCCGGCATCGGCAATTGCGGCAAGGCTGGCCAGTGGGTGCCGGTCGGCGTCGGCCAGCCGCACCTACGAATGGATCAGATCACGGTCGGCGGGACGGAGGCTTAGAGCCTCCGCCCTCCCCTTCTCGAGGCGATCAAGGGTTGAGCCGGGTTGCGACCCATTGTCCGGATTCGTCCTTCACGAAGCGATAGCTGTCGTGAAGGCGGAAGGCTCCGTCCTGCCAGAACTCGATCTGCACCGGGACGACGCGAAAACCCGACCAATGAGGCGGGCGCGGAATGTCCTCACCGGGAAAGCGTGCGTCGAACTCTGCGACCCGCTGCTCCAGCTCCGCGCGCGACGCCAGCGGGCGAGACTGTTGCGAGGCCCAGGCGCCGAGACGGCTGATGCGGGCGCGGGTGCGATAATAGGCGTCGGCTTCCTCGTCGCTGACGATTTCGACCGTGCCGCGCACGCGGACCTGCCGACGCAGGCTTTTCCAATGGAAGCAGAGGGCGGCCTTGGGCTGACCGAGCAGTTCCTGCCCTTTCCGACTCTCGAAATTCGTGTAGAAGACGAAACCGCCGGGGTCGACCCCCTTGAGGAGAACTGTTCTGACATCCGGCAACCCATCCGCATCGACCGTCGCGAGCGCCATGGCGTTAGGGTCGTTCAACTCGGAGCGCTCCGCTTCGCCAAGCCAGATCTGGAACGCCGCGAATGGATCGGCGGGCAACTCGGTTTCACCAAACGTTAAGGCCGTTTTGAGCATCATTCCTGCATCTTCCGGTTCGTGCCTTCGATTTCGTAGAACCGAACGGGGCCGACGGCAAAGGTTTAACGGCGACATGCACGGGATTCGAAAGGCCTTAGTGGCGACTTGTCTGGCGACAGTCCTGTCCGGCTGCACCGTGATCAGCGGCGCGGCGCTGGAAGATGCGGCCAAGGTGGACCACTCGATCCAGACCAGTTCCGTCAAGCCCATGGCTCCCCCCTCTCCCGAAACGGATTCGGACGGGCGCACGGTGCGCAATGCGGTGTCGTCGGCCAATCTGGAGCGGTCGGAGTCCGAGCCGCTGGCCTGGAGCAACACGGATACGGGCGCGAGCGGAACGATCACCGGCATTCAGGAAACGCGCGCGGGCGACCAGATCTGCCGCAGCTTCAAGACCTCGCGTCAAAGATTCGATGGCGTGGCCGTCTACAAGGGCGAAGCCTGCACGCGCGGCAGCGGCGAATGGACGCTGACCCGTTTCAATGAAGGCGCATGATCGAAGCTGAAAGTCCCTGGCAGGCTGGCCGATAGGCTGTGCGCGCTGCCGTCGGAGGACTTCATTTCTTTTCAGACTCTCGCCATATACCTGTCAAAGCCAATCGCAAGCCGGTTGCGCCGCGCCGGATCGGCTCGGCGCGCCCATGTCAGACAGGATGCCGACACTCCATGCGCGACCCCTATACCGTTCTCGGCGTCGCCAAGACCGCCACGGAAGGCGAAATCAAGTCCGCTTTCCGCAAACTCGCCAAGAAGTATCACCCGGACGCCAACACCGACGATCCCTCCGCCGCCGCACGCTTCAACGAGGCCAACCAAGCCTACGAGATTCTGGGCGATAAGGAAAAGCGTCAGAAGTTCGACAATGGCGAGATCGACGCCGAAGGAAAGCCCAAGTTTCAGGGGTTTGGAGGTTTCGGCGGCGGTGGCGCGGGCGGGAACCCGTTCGGGCAGACGCGCGGCACGGGCGGCGGATTCGATTTCCGCGGCGGATCGGCCGATCTTGGCGAAGGTCTCTTCTCGGACTTCTTCGATCAGGCCTTCGGCGGCGCCAAGCGCGGAGCGCGCGGCGGCGCGGGCTTCACGGCCGCACGCAACGGCTCGGCCAAGGGCGA
This sequence comes from Aureimonas sp. D3, assembly GCF_001463805.1. NCBI lineage: Bacteria > Pseudomonadati > Pseudomonadota > Alphaproteobacteria > Hyphomicrobiales > Aurantimonadaceae > Aureimonas > Aureimonas sp. D3. The sequence continues at coordinate 23,205 of NZ_BBWM01000051.1, forward strand.
GGACATCAACGCCACGCTGAAGGTCCGCCTCGAAGAAGTGGTCTCCGACGAGAAGGTCGAAGCCGTCTTCCCGACGGGCAAGCGCCTGGCCATTCGCCTGCCGGAAGGCGTGGAGGACGGTCAGGTCATCCGTCTGCGTGGACAGGGCCAACCGCCCGCCATCAGCGGCGGTCAACCCGGCGACGCGCTCGTGACCATCCAGTTCGTCGATCATGCCCGCTTCAGCGTCGATGGACGCGACCTGCTCTGCGACCACGAAGTTGCCTTGGAGGACGCGGTACTGGGCGGGCGCATCACGATCGAAACACTGGACGGGCGAATCGCGACGAAGATTCAGCCTTGGACGAATTCCGGAAAGACCTTGCGGCTCAAGGGCAAGGGGCTGACGCGCAAGGATGGCGGGCGCGGCGACATCCTCGTTTCGCTCGTGGTAGCGCTGCCCGAGTCGCCGGATGCCGAGTTGATCGCGCTGATGCAGAAACGGCGTGACGCCAACGTCTGATAACAGACCGGAATAAAACTTGTGGGCCGGCAGGCGATGATCCGTCAAGCTTGCTGGTCTCAAGCTGCTATGCCATAGCGCAAAGCCAATATGATGATTTGGAATCGAGTTGAGGAGCTGCACCATGGTTGAATCGGTCGGCCTGATGAAGGGCAAGCGCGGCCTCATCATGGGTGTGGCGAACAATCGCTCCATCGCCTACGGTATTGCCAAGGCACTGGCGGACCAAGGCGCGGAACTGGCCTTCACCTATCAGGGCGATGCACTGCGCAAGCGAGTCGAGCCTCTGGCGGCCGAGTTGAACGCCTTCGTCTGCGGCCATTGCGACGTGGGCGATGCCGCCACGATCGACGCCTGTTTCCAGGCGCTCGAAGAGAAGTGGGGCAAGATCGATTTCCTGGTTCACGCCATCGGCTTTTCCGACAAGGACGAGCTGACGGGTCGCTATGTCGACACGAGCGAGGCCAACTTTTCCAAGACGATGTTGATCTCGGTCTATTCCTTCACGGCCGTCGCCCAGCGCGCTGAGAAGCTGATGACCTCGGGCGGATCGATGCTGACGCTGACCTACTACGGCGCGGAAAAGGTCATGCCGAACTACAACGTCATGGGCGTCGCCAAGGCCGCGCTCGAGGCGAGCGTCAAATATCTGGCGGTCGATCTCGGCCCGAAGAACATCCGCGTCAACGCGATCTCCGCCGGGCCGATCAAGACTCTGGCGGCCTCCGGGATCGGAGATTTCCGCTATATCCTCAAGTGGAACGAGTATAACGCTCCGCTGCGCCGCACCGTGACGATCGAGGAAGTCGGCGATGTCGGTCTGTATCTTCTGTCCGACCTGTCCCGCTCGGTGACGGGCGAAGTGCACCATGCCGATTCCGGCTACCACGTCGTTGGAATGAAGGCGGTGGATGCGCCCGATATTTCGGTCGTCAAGGACTGACAGCGAGTATCATCCGTGAGCATGCCGCTTCTTTATCTCTGCCGTCACGGTCAGACGGACTGGAACGCCGAGCGTCGCCTTCAGGGACAGAGCGACATTCCCCTCAACAGCTACGGGCGCGGGCAGGCGCGCCGCAACGGCCGGTATCTGCGAAACGTTCTGGGCGCGTGCGCATCCGGGTTCGAGTTCATCTCAAGCCCGATGCAGCGCGCGGCGGACACGATGCGGATCATCCGGCATGAGATGGGTTTGGACGCGGAGGCCTTCTCGCAGGACGAGCGGCTGAGCGAAATTCATTTCGGCGACTGGCAGGGCTATACGCTGCGCGAGCTCGGGCAAAGCGACCCGGAACGGCTGGCGAAACGGCACGAAGACAAGTGGAATTTCCAGCCGCCGGGCGATGGCGCGGAAACCTATGAAAGCCTGGCGGACCGCGTCGCGCCGGTTTTCGAAGAGCTGCGCGGCCCGAGCATCGTGACCGCCCATGGCGGCGTGACGCGCGCCTTCCTTCAGCGCTTCGCGGGAGTATCGCGAGGAGACGCGGCGGAGATGGACATTCCGCAGGATCGTATCCTGCGTTTCGAGAATGGTGAAATCGCCTGGGTCTGATAGACCGTCAGACAACTCTATGTGCCGCCGAGAGATTTCGAGAGACGATGGCGCGCGCCGTGGTCGAGCGATGCGGCGACATCAATATGCCGAAGCATTTCCAGCGAATCCGAAATCACCGGAGATAGTCTGCGGGGCGTCCCTGCCCTCAGACAAGCGGTTCGTGAATGATGTGGACCATCATGCCCGGTGTGATCGCCTCGACCTGAATATCGTGAGACAGAAGATAGCTGGTCCCGTCGTTCAATTTCAGAGCCGAGCGCTCATGATCGACCTTCTCCACCACGCCTCCGCTTTCTTCCGCCTGCGCCGAGATGTTCATCGAGACGGAGAGAGCGGAGCAGGCGAACAAGGCGACGATTCGTCGGGTCATGAAGCAATCTCTTTCGGGCGGCGTTTGGAGGACGATTCGCGGCCATAGTCTGGAAAAATTCCATCTCGATTATGGTTTATTCCAGACCGCGCCGCCAATCGTCGATCCGCGATTTGACGCCGCCGGTTAGCAGGTCGTAAACGAGCCAACCGTCTTTCCATCGGACCCGCGTCATTCATGTCTCACAACAGCTTCGGCCACCTGTTCCGCGTCACCACCTGGGGCGAGAGTCATGGACCGGCGATCGGCTGCGTCGTGGACGGAACACCGCCGGGCACGAAACTCTCCGAGGCGATGATCCAGCATTTTCTGGACGAGCGCCGACCCGGCCAATCGCGCTACACGACGCAGCGCCAGGAACCCGATCAGGTCCGCATTCTCTCCGGTACCATGCCGGGCGAGGCGGAGGGCGAACTGATCGCCACCGGCACGCCGATCGCGCTGGAAGTTCAGAACGTCGATCAGCGCTCCAAGGATTACGGCGACATCGCCCGCCGCTACCGGCCGGGCCATGCCGATATCGCCTATGACATCAAATACGGCATTCGCGATTATCGTGGCGGCGGGCGTTCGTCCGCGCGCGAAACCGCGATGCGCGTGGCGGCCGGCGCCATCGCCCGGCATATCGTCCCCGGCCTTTCAGTGCGCGGCGCGCTGGTGCAGATCGGCAGCATCGCCATCGATCGGTCCCGGTTCGACTGGGACGAGACACGCCGTAACCCCTTCTTCTGCCCGGACGCACAAACAGCCGAGCGCTGGGCAGAACTGCTCGATGCGACGCGCAAAAGCGGCTCATCAATCGGAGCCGTCGTCGAAGTGGTGGCGGAAGGCGTTCCGGCCGGGCTCGGGGCGCCACTCTATGGCAAGCTGGACGCCGACATCGCAGCCAATCTCATGTCGATCAATGCCGTAAAAGGCGTCGAGATCGGCGATGGTTTCGCTTCGGCTACGCTCTCGGGCGAAGAGAATGCCGACGAAATTCGGATGGGCAATGACGGCCGGCCCGTCTTCCTGTCCAACCATGCCGGCGGCATTCTCGGCGGCATCAGCACCGGACAAGCGGTGGTGGCGCGGTTCGCGGTGAAACCCACCTCCTCTATCCTGACGGCGCGCCGATCGATCGATGCCGATGGGCACGAGGTCGATGTGATGACCAAAGGCCGGCACGACCCGTGCGTCGGCATTCGCGCGGTGCCCATCGGCGAGGCCATGGTGGCCTGCGCCATCGCCGATCATTATCTGCGCCATCGCGGCCAGACCGGCCGCATCTGACGCGACGCAATCGCCGGGAGGCTGCCATGCTGACGCGCCTGTATCATCACCCGGTCTTTCGGGAACATCTGACGCCGCCGGGCCATCCCGAGCGGCCGGAGCGAATCGCGGCTGTGGAGGCCGCGTTCGAGGCGGAAGCCTTTCAAAATCTCGACCGCGCCATGGCACCGGAGGGCTCGCTGGAAGCGATCTATCGCTGCCACAGCTTCGACTATGTGCAGCGGATCGCGCGCACGATTCCCGAAGAGGGTCTGGCCCGGATCGACGGTGACACGGTGGTGAGTCCTCGCAGCTTTACCGCCGCGCTGCACGGTGTGGGCGCGGCCTGCGCGGGCGTGGACGATGTGATGTCAGGGGCGGCGCGCAACGTCTTCGTCGCCGCGCGGCCTCCAGGGCACCATGCCGAGCGCGAAACGGCGATGGGCTTCTGCCTGTTCAACCAGGCCGCCGTGGCGGCGCGCCATGCGCAGGCGGTGCATGGTTTGGAGCGGGTGGCGATCGTCGATTGGGACGTCCACCACGGCAACGGCACGCAGGATATCTTCTGGGCTGACCCTTCCGTTCTCTACGTCTCGACGCATCAGATGCCGCTTTATCCCGGCAGCGGCGCGAAGGACGAGGTGGGCGCGGGCAATATCGTCAATGTCCCGCTGCGCGAGGATGACGGCACGGACGAATTCCGTACGGCGTTCCGCGACGCCGTGCTTCCGGCTCTCGAGAATTTTCGCCCAGATCTCGTAATCGTCTCGGCGGGCTTCGACGCCCATCACCGCGATCCGCTGGGCGGTCTCAATCTCATCGAAGCGGATTTCGACTGGGCGACGGGACAGCTTCTGGACATTGCCGGCCGCTTCAGCCAGCACCGGCTCGTCAGCGTTCTGGAGGGGGGATACGACCTCCAGGGCTTGTCGCAATCCGCCGCGGCCCATGTGAAGCGTTTGATGGTCGGCTGATCCGGCATCGCAACGAAAGTGATCTTCATGTCCGATACCGCCCATCAGATTCCGGCCGACGATTCCGACATCAAGCGCATGAGCTTCGAGGAAGCCCTGGCGGCGCTGGAGCGCATCGTCTCGGACCTAGAGCGCGGCGACGTCCCCTTAGAAATGTCGATCCGCATCTATGAGCGCGGCGAGAAGCTCAAGAGCCATTGCGACCGGCTTCTATCCGCCGCCGAAGACAAGGTGGAGAAGATCAAGCTGTCGCGCGCGGGCAAGGCGACGGGCACCGAGCCGCTCGACCCGGCCTGATCGCCGCGTCCGCTGGAATCGGCGGCTGGACAACCCTAGTTGAAATGGCTCTAACCGCCCGATTGTCAGCCGTTGCATGTTCGGTCCATGCGAGGCACCCGTTCCGCAGGAGACCGCCGCTTTGTCCAGCACCCTTTCGACGCCGCTTCTCGACCAGATCGCATCCCCCGAAGACCTGCGCCGCCTGCCCCAATCGGAGCTGCGCCAGGTGGCCGACGAGCTGCGCGCCGATCTGATCGACGCCGTCTCGCGCACGGGCGGGCATCTGGGTGCGGGCCTCGGCGTCGTGGAACTGACGGTGGCGATCCATGCGGTGTTCGACACGCCTCGCGATCGATTGATCTGGGATGTCGGCCACCAGGCCTATCCCCACAAGATCCTGACCGGCCGGCGCGAAGCCATGCGCACGGTGCGCCAGGAAGGCGGCCTGTCGGGTTTCGCCAAGCGCACGGAAAGCGAATACGACCCGTTCGGCGCGGGCCATTCCTCGACCTCGATTTCCGCCGGCCTCGGCATGGCCGTCGCCAGCGAGATGGACGGGCGGCGCAACAATGTGATCGCGGTGATCGGGGACGGCGCGATGAGCGCCGGCATGGCCTATGAAGCGATGAACAATGCCGGCGCGCTGGACGCGCGGCTCGTCGTGATCCTCAACGACAACGACATGTCCATCGCCCCGCCGACAGGTGCCATGAGCGCCTATCTGGCACGGCTCGTGTCCGGCAAGGCCTATCGCTCGCTGCGCGAGCGGGCCAAGGCGATGACGCGCCACCTGCCCGAATTCATGCGCGAGGGCGCGCGCCGCACCGAGGAATACACGCGCGGCCTGCTGACGGGCGGAACGCTCTTCGAAGAGCTCGGCTTCTTCTATGTCGGCCCGATCGACGGGCACGATCTCGACCACCTTCTGCCGGTTTTGCGCAATGTGCGCGATACGAACAACGGGCCGGTGCTGATCCACGTCGTGACCAAGAAGGGCAAGGGGTATCCGCCCGCTGAGGCCAGCGCCGACAAGTATCATGGCGTGTCAAAGTTCGACGTCGTGACCGGGGCGCAATCCAAGCCCAAGGCCAATGCGCCGACCTACACGAAAATCTTCGCCGAAAGCCTCGTTCAGGAAGCGCACGCGGACGAGAAGATCGTCGCGATCCATGCGGCCATGCCGGATGGGACCGGGCTCGACCTGTTCGGGCAGGCCTTTCCGAAACGCACCTTCGATGTCGGCATCGCCGAACAACATGCGGTGACCTTCGCGGCCGGTCTGGCGACCGAAGGCTACAAGCCTTTCGTCGCGGTTTATTCGACCTTCCTGCAGCGCGCCTATGACCAGATCGTGCATGATGTCGCGATCCAGCACCTGCCGGTTCGTTTCGCGATCGACCGCGCCGGCTTCGTGGGCGCGGATGGGCCAACCCATGCGGGCTCCTTCGACACGGGCTTTCTCTGCCCGCTTCCCGGCATGGTGGTCATGGCGGCCGCCGACGAGGCGGAATTGCGCCATATGGTCCGCACGGCCGTCGCCTACGAGGACGGACCGATCTCCTTCCGCTATCCGCGCGGCAATGGCACGGGCGTCGATCTTCCCGAGCGCGGTTCCGTGCTGGCGCTCGGCAAGGGCCGCATCCTGAAAGAGGGTGCGAAGGTCGCGATCCTGTCCTTCGGCTCGCGCCTGACGGAGGCTCTGGCGGCCGCCGAGGATCTCGAAGGCTTCGGCCTTTCCACCACGGTGGCCGACGCGCGTTTCGCCAAGCCGCTCGACGGAGAGCTGATCGCCCAGCTGGCGCGCCATCATGAGGTTCTGATTCTTCTGGAGGAAGGCGCGTCCGGCGGCTTCGCCGCGCAGGTTCTGGAGCATCTCGCACGCAACGGCCTCCTGGATCATGGGCTCAAGGTGCGCCCGCTCACCATGCCCGACCTGTTCGTGGATCATGCCTCTCCCGAGGCGATGGTGAAAGCCTCCGGTCTCGACCGGGCCGGCATCGTCGATGCCGTCTTCCGGGCGCTGGGAACCGGCGCGCGGCGCGTGTTGCAGGCGTGATGCGCCTCGCATCGTCCGCCCTGCCCGCTGGCACCTGATGGCTGAGATCGCCTCCGGTGCGCGCGTGCGGCTCGACCAGCTGGTCGCCGAACGCGGCCTGGCGCAGAGCCGCGCGCGAGCGCGCGACGCCATCCTGCGCGGGCATGTGCGGGTCGATGGAACAGCCGTTTCGAAGCCCGGCCAGCTGGTGCGCAAGGATGCTGAACTGACGCTCGATGACCCGGCGGCGCGATACGTTTCGCGGGCGGCCCTGAAGCTCGTTGCCGGGCTCGATCGGTTCGGCATCGATGCGCAAGATCGAACGGCGCTCGATGTCGGCGCGTCCACGGGCGGCTTCACGCAGGTTCTGTTGGAGCGCGGCGCGGCTCATGTGATCGCCGTGGATGTCGGTCACGATCAGCTTCATCCGAGCCTTCGGAACGATCCTCGCGTCACGCTTCTCGAAGGGTTGAACGCGCGGGACCTTGAAGCGGAGCATCTGCAGGGGCGCACTGTCGATCTCGTGGTCTGCGATGTCTCGTTCATTTCGATGACGCTCGCGCTGCCGCCCGCGCTGCGTCTGGCGCGCTCCGGCGCGGATGGCGTCTTTCTCGTCAAACCGCAATTCGAAGCGGGCCGGGACGCGATCGGCAAGAACGGCCTCCTGCGCGACAGCGCGCTGGGCGAGCGGATCGCGAGCGACATGGCGCTGTGGCTAGCGCAGGATCAGGGCTGGATCGCCGAGCCGCCCATCGCCTCACCTATCGAAGGGGGCGACGGGAACCGCGAATATCTCGTGATAGGACACAAGGCATGACCGAACGGCTGACCATCGAAACGCTGGGACAGAAGGGCGATGGCATCGCCCATGTCGGCGGCGCGGCCGTTTTCGTGCCCTTCACGCTGCCGGGCGAGATCGTGGAGATCGAACGGCAGGGCGAGCGCGGCCGGCTCCTGCAGGTCGAGACCGCGTCGCCCGAGCGTGTGGAAGCACCCTGCCCGCATTTCGGCCGCTGCGGCGGCTGCGAGCTTCAGCATATGAGCGATTCGGCCTACCGCGCCTTCAAGCGCGAGACGGTGGTCGAGGCCTTCCGGCGCGTCGGTCTAGAGCCTCAGGTCGCCGATCTGGTGCCCTGCGCGCCGCATTCGCGCCGGCGCGCCGTGTTCTCAGCGCTTCGCGTCGATAGCCGGGTTCTGTTCGGCTTTCATGAAGCGCTGAGCCATCGCATCGCGCCCATTTCGACCTGTCTCGTGACCGTACCCGAGATCGCGAACCGGCTCGATTTCTTCGAGAAGCTCGCCGTCGCGATGATCGACCGCAAGCGTGAGCTTCGCATGGTGGTGACCTATACGGCAGCCGGGCTGGACATTGCCGTGTCGGACGCGGCGCGTCTGGACGACAAGCTCCGTCAAAGGGTTCTGAGCCTTGCGCTCGCGCCGGGCGTCGCGCGCTTGGCGATCGACGGGGAAACCATCGTCGAGCCGCAAGCGCCGCGCATCGACGTGGATGGAATCGGTGTTCCGCTTCCGCCCGGTGCCTTTCTTCAGGCCGTGGCGAGCGCCGAAGGTGCGATGGCCGAGATCGCGCTTCCGCATTTCGGCAAGGCCAAGCAGGTGGCCGATCTCTTCTGCGGCGTCGGCACGTTCACATTGCGTCTGGCGCGGCGTCACCCGGTCCATGGTGTGGAGTTCGACAGCCCGGCCCTCGCCGCGCTCGACCACGCCAGACGCGGCATTCCCGGCTTGAAGCCGGTGACGACGGAGCGTCGCGATCTGTTTCGTCGCCCAATGACCACGAAGGAACTGAATCGCTTCGACGGTGTGCTCTTCGATCCGCCCCGTGCCGGGGCCGAGGCGCAATGCCGCGAACTCGCCAAATCCACCGTGAAGCGCGTCGCGGCCGTGTCCTGCAACCCGGCCAGCTTGGCGCGTGATGCGGCGATTCTGGTCGAGGGCGGGTACAAGCTCCTGTCCGTTACGCCGATCGACCAGTTTCTCTGGTCTCACCATGTCGAAGCCGTGGCGCTGTTCGAACGCTGAGCTTCCATTTCGCCTCCAAAAGGCTTAGCGCTTCATGCTGGAAACGCTCAACGATCTTCTTCAGACTTACGGCTATGTGGCTGTTTTCATATCCATCTTTCTGGAATCGACGGGGCTGCCCTTCCCTGGCGAGAGCATCCTGATCGCGGCCGGCATCATGGCCGGACATGGCGAGCTGAATGTCTGGGGCGTTGTCGGGGCCGCCTGGTTCGGCGGCACGATGGGCGACAATCTCGGCTATTATATCGGCCATCGTTTCGGCCGGCGCTTTGTCGCCCGCTATGGATCGCGTTTCGGCATCACGCCCGAAAAGTTCCAGATGGTCGAGGCGCGGTTCCAGAAGGTCGGCCCGCCGATCGTGCTGATCGCGCGCTTCATCCTCATTCTGCGCCAACTCGCAGGCTTCGTGTCGGGAACGCTTCGCTTTCCCTGGTGGGAGTTTCTGCTCTTCAATGCACTGGGCGCGGCGCTGTGGTCGGGCGCCTATGGGTTCGGCTCGTATATCTTGGGCGACAAGATCAATACCTATCTCCATGGCAGCCCCTGGGCCTACGCGGCGATCGCGGCCGTGTTTCTTCTGTTCACGGCCACGACCATCCTCAAGTTTCGCAAGAGCGCGAAGTCTTTGGCGCAAGCCGCTGATTCAACGGACTCTTCGTCCGAAAAAGGCGGCAAAGGCGGCTCGAGCCTCGTCTGAGGTCAGCCGTTCGGCAAAGGCTGCGGACTCCGCCTCCACCCGCTCGGCCAGGGGCACCGTGTCTCCGCGCATGAAACGGCGGGCGAGCCTCAGCGCTTCGGGCGGTTTGGCGGACAGCCTCACGGCGGCCTGCCTCGCCTCCTCTTCGGCATGATCGCTGACGGTAAGAATCAGTCCCGCCTCGACTGCCGCATCCGCCGAAAGCGAATCGCCCATGACGAGCAGCGAGAAGGCGCGCTGATATCCCATGGTTCGGGGCGCCAGAAGACTGGAGCCGGCTTCCGGCACGAGGCCGAGATCGAGGAAGGGTGTGCGGAAACTCGATCGCGGCGTGGCGTAAGCCAGATCGCAATGGAATAGCACGGTGGTTCCTATACCCACCGCCAACCCATCGACCCCGGCGATCAGTGGTTTCTCTAGGCGCACCAGCGCCCGGAGAAAGCGCTGAACCTCCGAGAGCCCCGCTGCCGCACCGAAATCGGCGAAGTCGGTGAGATCATTGCCCGACGAAAAACAACCCTCACTGCCCAGAAGGAGAACACAGCGCACGGCCTCGTCGGCTTGCGCAGCTTCCACGCCCTCCGCCAAGGCCTGATACATGGCGCGGTTCAGCGCATTCTTCTTTTCCGGGCGGCTCATACGGAGGGTGAGAACACCGTCTGCAACGGCGCGATCGATATGGGTCACTGGAGCGCCTCCCGCGCCGCCGAAAGGCTCTCGCCGCCTTGCAGAATCTCACGCTTCAAACCGCTGGTCTCGGTCAAAAGACTGTCGGCCATGAAGACGGCCAAGGCGAGCCGAGCGCTGCCGGCCTCATCCGCAAGGGCGGCTTTGGCGAGATAGACGTTGCCCGCCGTCAGGGCGAAGAGGCGCTGGTAGGGCGTCGCGACAGCCAGGGCATCGCCCATTCGCCCTTCGTTCAGCCACTGGAGAAGCTGGTCGGTCGTCTCCATTAGATCGTCTAGCGCCTCGTTCAATCGCCGCGCGAGCGCACCGAAACCGGTCTCGTTGCGCTCGCTCGCGCGGTCCGCCACTCCACGCAGCTCGGCGAGATAGGCACGAACCGATTGCGAGCCGGACTGCGGAAGCTTGCGAGTCACCAAATCAATGGCTTGGATGCCGTTGGTGCCCTCGTAGATCGGCGCGATGCGCGCATCACGCAGGAGACGCGCCGCGCCGGTCTCTTCGACGTAACCCATGCCGCCATGGATCTGGACGCCGAGCGACGCGACATCCACGCCGACATCCGTCGGGAACGACTTGGCGAGAGGCGTCAGCAGATTGGCGCGCTCACGCCAGAAGCGCGCCTCTTCTTCGGTTTGCGCATGCCGTTCACGATCGATCGCGTGACCGCAGCAATAGGCAATGGCGCGAGCAGAGGTGACGAGTGCCTTCATGCGCAGAAGCATCCGCGCGACGTCGGGATGCTCGATAATGGGTACCATGTCGCGCGAAGCCGGCTCGGCCCGGTCTTTGGCCAGAAGATTGGCCCGTCCCTGCCGCCGTTCGCGAGCATAGGCCAGCGCCTTGCCATAGGCGGCTTCCGCCACGCCGAGGCCCTGGATGCCGACCATGAGACGCGCCGAGTTCATCATCGTGAACATACACGCAAGGCCGCGATTCTCCTCGCCCACCAGCCAGCCGACCGCGCCGGCCTCTCCGCTTTCGCCGCGTCCATCCCCGAAGATCATCGTGCAGGTCGGAGAGGCATGGATGCCGAGCTTGTGCTCGATCGCATGGCAGAAGGCGTCGTTCCGAGGCCCTGGGTTCCCAGCTTCGTCGGGCAGGAACTTGGGCACCAGGAACAGCGAAATGCCCTTCACCCCCTCCGGCGCATCCGGTAAGCGGGCCAGCACCAGATGGACGATGTTCTCCGTCAGATCGTGCTCGCCATAGGTGATGTAGATCTTCTGGCCGAAGATGCGGTATGTGCCGTCCCCTTGCCGCTCGGCCCGCGTGCGCAACGTGGAAAGGTCGGAGCCCGCCTGCGGCTCGGTGAGGTTCATCGTGCCCATCCATTCGCCGGACACGAGTTTGGGCAAATACAAGGATTTCAGATGGTCAGAGCCATGCGCTTCCAGCGCCTCGACCGCGCCCATCGTCAGCGTCGGGCCGATGCCGAAGGCCATGGACGCGCCGTTCCACAATTCCGCGATGGCGACGGAGAGTGAAACGGGCAGGTTCTGCCCGCCATGCTCGGCGGGCGCGGCTAAGCCGTTCCAACCGGCCTCCCGCCAAGCCTTGTAGAGGGCAGCCCAGCCCTTCGGCATAGTGACTCGGCCGTCCGAGAATCGCGCGCCCTCCTTATCTCCCCCTGCGGCGAGCGGCGCGATTTCATCACTCGCAAATCGCCCTGCTTCCGCAAGGATGGCCGTCAGCAGGTCGTCCGACAGGTCGCCGGCCCTGCCTTCGGCCATGTCGCGATCCAAGCCGACCACATGGCGAAGCGTGAACTCGATCTCCTCGATCGGCGGCTGATAGGTCATGGGCTCCTCCCGAGCGCGGCAGTCAGGACGCTGGCTATCCAGGCCCTCTTTCAACTCGAACGTAAACGTCAAAACAAAAGGTTGGAAGAACCAAATGTCTGTTCCATTTCCCGCTGCGTGGCAGCGTAGGAGTGGAGCGAATGCGGCTGGTCCGGTTCGGCGCGAGAGGTGTCGAGAAGCCAGGGGCTTTGGATGGCGAGGGTCGCATCCGTGATCTCTCCACGCTCGTGGAGGATTGGCGGGACAGTTTCATCGACCCCGCGCATCTGGAAAAGCTGGCGGCAACGGACTTGACCGCGTTGCCGGAAGCCCCGGCGGATGTCCGGCTCGGCCCGCCCGTCAGCGAGGTCCGCAAGATCATCGGCGTCGGGCCGAACTATCACGAAAGCGCTCGGCTCGCCGGCTTCAAGGTCAATCCCGAGCCGACGCTCTTCATGAAGGCGGCGACAGCCGTCAGCGGCCCGAACGACCCGATCGAAATTCCGCGCCTTTCGACCCGCACCGACTGGGGCGTGGAACTGGCCGTCGTGATCGGCCGCACGGCGAAATATGTCAGCGTCGAAGCGGCGATGCAGCATGTGGCCGGTTTCACCCTTTCCAACGACCTGACCGAGCGCAACTTCCAACTCCAGCGCGGCGGCCAATGGTTCAAGGGCAAGTCGCACGATACGTTCGCGCCGATCGGCCCGTGGCTCGTCACGCCCGACGAATTGCCTGAGTATCACGACCTCCATCTCTGGCTGGACGTGAACGGCGAACGGATGCAGGAGGGCGAGACCAACCGAATGATCTTCAAGGTGCCCTACCTGATCTCCTATATCTCGCGCTTTCTGCGTCTGGAGCCTGGCGACGTCATCATGACGGGAACGCCCGCCGGCGTCGGCCTGTCGCACGACCCGCCCCGCTTTCTCGCGCCGGGCGATCGTATAGTGTTGGGCTGCGACGGCCTGGGTCATCAGGATTACGTCTGTATTCAGGGCTGATGGATATCCGGCACCGCCCCGACTCGATAGGCCGGGGCGGCACCTAATTGCTAGCGCAGGTTCTCCCAGCCTATGTCGGGTCGGAAGCGCTCGCCATGCCGCGCCTCAAGGTCACGAAGCCGGGCGACGATTTCGTTGACGCCGCGCTGGCGAGCATAGCGCAGCGGACCGCCGCGGAAGGGCGCGAAACCCGTTCCAAATACCATGGCTCCGTCCGCGATCTCCTCGCTATCCACCACGCCCTCCCGCAGGCAGGCGACCAGCGTGTTCAGCATCGGCAGGATCAGGCGGTCGGTGAGATCGGCATTGGCCTTCGATCCGTCCGGCAGCGCTTCGAGCGCGATCTTCTTCGGCCTGCCGGTCTCGTCATACTCATAAAGCCCGCGCCCGCTCTTGCGGCCGAGACGACCGTCCTGAACCATGTCCTTGATCCAAGTCGGAGTTTCGGGCAGCGGCATGGCGATGCGCTCGCGCAGCGTCTCGGCGACTTCGACGGCGATGTCGAGGCCGACCTGATCGGCGAGTTCCACCGGTCCCATCGGCATCCCGAAGGCTTCGGCGGCCGCGTCGATCCGTTCCTTCGGAACGCCCTCGTCCACGAGCTTGAGCGCCTCGGCCATATAGGGCGTCAGCGCGCGGTTCACGAGGAAGCCGGCGGTCGGCTGAACCGGCGCGGGGAGACGCGACAGCTCGACAACGAAATTGATCGCGCGCCGCAAAGTCTCGTCCGACGCGGCATCATGGCGGACGATTTCCACCAATTGCATCCGCGACACCGGATTGAAGAAATGAATACCGACAAAGCGCGAGGGATCGACCAAAGCCGAAGCGAGATCGGGCAGCGGCAGGGCGGAGGTGTTGCTGGCGAGAATCGCGCCCGGCTTCATGCAGCTTTCGGCATCCTGCAGAATGCGTCGCTTCAGATCCAGATTCTCGGGCGCCGCCTCGATCACGAGATCGGCGGAAGCGAGTCCCGCGCCGTCAGGGTCCGGCATCAGACGATCCAGCGCATCGCGAACCTTCAATGGGTCCTTGAGCACCGCTTCCAGCATTTTCGAAGCCGCCTTCATGGCGCGGCCGATGGGCTCCAGCGCGATGTCCTGAAGGGAGACGAGGAAGCCTTCCTTCGCGGCCCAAGCGGCGATGTCGCCCCCCATGGCGCCGGCCCCGATCACATGAACGCGCTGGATGTCGCTCTTGCCCGAGCGAAGCCCGCGCATGGTCTCGCGCAAGAAAAACGCGCGCACGAGGCTCTGCGCCGTCGGGCTCTCGACAAGGGCTGCAAAGCTTTCAAGCTCGGCGTCGCGCATCCGCTCTGGCTGACCGCCATGGCGCTCCCAGAGATCGATCAGTTGGAACGGCGCGGGATAGGTCTCGGGGCTCGCCTTCTCCCGCGCTTTGGCACGCATCTGCCGGGCGGCGAAACTGCGCGCGGGCTTGAGAGCGAAGGCCTTGGAGCGAAGCCGCGCATCGGGGCGCACCAGATCACCGAAGATCGCGGCATGGGCGGCGTTCGCGATATGGCGCTCTTCCACGACGGCATCCACGAGGCCGATCGACTTAGCCTTGCGCGCCGGAATGGACTTTCCCTTCAGCATGAGGCCCATGGCTGCCAGCGGATCGGCCAGTTGAATCGAGCGGAACGTCCCGCCGAGCCCGGGATGCAGGCCCAGCATGATCTCGGGGAAGCCGAGCGACGTGTCCGGAACGGCAATGCGCATTCGGCAGGCCAGCGCGAGTTCGAGCCCGCCGCCGAGACAATGGCCATGGAGAATGGCGACACTCACGCAGGGCAAGGCCGCCAGCCGGTCGAGGACACGGTGCCCCTCCTCCAGCATGGTGCGAACATCGGCTTGAGACGCGCCGACGAAACCGTTGATGTCGGCCCCCGCCGCAAAGCCCGCCGGCTTGGCGGAGCGCAGAACCAGTCCGCGCGGGCGATCCGCCTCCAGCGCCGCCAGATGGACGTCGAGTTCTTCGAGAACGCTCCGGTCAATCGTGTTGACGGACTTGCCCGGCTTGTCGAGCACCAGCCAGACGATATTCTCATCGTCGCGTGCCATGCGCCAATTGCCATCAGGCTCGGCGTTCCGCGCGACTGAGAGTTCCAGTTCGCGGTCTTTCAGTGCGGTCAGCATCAGATCCATGATCGGCTCCCTCCGGTCAGGTGCGGGTCTTGGCCGGTCAGGCCGCTTCGAGCAGCATGGCGCCGCCCAGGCCGCCGCCCACGCATTGCGAGGCCAGCCCAAGCTTTGCGCCGCGCCGGCGCATGGCGCGCGCCAGATGCAGCGTGATTCGATTGCCGCTCGTGCCGACGGGATGCCCAAGCGCGATGGCCCCGCCGTCGACATTGAGCTTGTCGCGCGCGATCGCGCCGACAGGCCCATCGAAGCCCAGCGCCGTCCGGCTGACCTCGCCATCCTCGAAAGCGCGAAGACAGCCCAGAACCTGCGCCGCGAAGGCTTCGTTGATCTCGAAGAGATCGATCTCGCCCAAGGTGAGACTGCGCTTTTTCAGAAGCGCCGCCATGGAGACGGCGGGACCGAGGCCCATGATCGAGGGATCTAGCCCGGACCAGTGCGCGTCCACAATGCGCGCAAGAGGGATCAATCCGTGCTCGCGAACCGCCTCTTCCGAGGCGAGAAGCGTCCAGCTCGCGCCGTCCGTGATCTGCGAGCTGTTGCCCGCCGTGACCTTGCCATAGGGCCGCTCGAAGACCGGCTTTAGATTTCCCAGCGCTTTGGCCGTGGAATCCACGCGCACACCGTCGTCATGGTCGTAGACGCGGCCATCCCTTGCAAAGGCGGGGACGAGTTCATCCTTCAACAGACCTTCGCTCTGCGCCCGCGCCAAGCGACGGTGGCTTTCAGCGGCGTATTCATCCGCCTCGCGCCGGGTCACACCGAAGAGATGTCCGACCTTTTCGGCCGTCTGGCCCATATTGAGAGACGTGATCGGATCGGTCAGCCCACGCTCCAGCCCGATGACGGGCTTCAGGAAATCCGGTCGGAGGCCGCCCAGCACCTGAAGCTTGGTGCCCGTCGAACGCGCGGCGTTCAAACGCGCGAACCAATCCACCGCGCCGCGCCGGAGCACGAGTGGCGAATGGCTGAGGGCTTCCGCGCCCCCCGCGAGCGCGATCTGCGAGCGCCCCGATTCGATCGCGCGGAACGCCTCGTCGATCGACAACATGCCCGAGCCGCAATTGATTTGAACCGTATAGGCCGGCACCGCTTCGGGAAGGCCGAGACGCAACGCCGCGACCCGCGCCGGGTTCATTTCCTCCGCGACGACATTGACGCAGCCGAGCACCACGAGATCGATCAGAGCCGGGTCGAACCGCTGCCGCATCAGGAGAGGCCGTCCGCATTGGACAGCCAGATCGACGGGCGTGAAAGGTCCCGGCTTGCCGCGCGCCTTGATGAAAGGCGTGCGCGCGCCATCGACGAGATAAACCGCTCGCGTCATTCGGCGGCCTCCGCGCGCAACTCGTCGGCTTGCGCCTCGGGCGGCTTGCGGTGCTGGCTCGCGATCGGAGACACATCCTCCATCGTAAAAGCATCCACCGCGACGACGCGCGCGACGGCCTTGTCCCGCTCCTGGAACAGCGCCCATTCCTCGTCCGACAAGAGCCCGGCTTCGCGCGCGGCCGCTCCGTCGCGGATCTTGGCCTCGCGCAGGCGCTTGTCGATCGGTGCGGCCTCGATCACCAGTCGGAACGCCCGCTCCAGGACGGAGACGGGATGATCGGGCTGCCCTTCGCCCAGATACAGATCGGGGCAGATGCGATCGCGCTGCGACGACGGCCGCATGAGAATGTCGGCGACTTCACGCACCAGCTCGTCGGCCGGCGGGCGCAGCGGGACGCCGAGCGGGAAGGACAGGAGCCTCGCCGCCACCGCCGCCCAGCGGCTCGGCAGGTTGACGAAGACGCCGCTAAAGGCGAGCCCCATGCGGTTGTAGCCGCGCTGCATGAGATATTCGACGATCGGGCGATCGGCTTCCGGGCGGCCATCCGTTTCGAAACGCTTGAGCGTTGCGCCGAGCAGATAAAGCTCCGACAAGATATCGCCGAGCCGCGCCGAGATCATCTCGCGCCGCTTGAGTGCGCCGCCAAGGGTCAGCAAGGCGAAGTCGGCCAGCATCGAGAAGGCCGCGCTGTAGCGCGACAGCTGCCGCCAATGGCTGAGGAAGGCCGAACCGCGCGGCGCGGGCGCGGCGAGCCCCCCGGTCCAGCCGAACAGCGCCGTGCGCGCGGCATTGGCCAGCGAGTGCCCCACATGGCCCCAGAAGGCGCGGTCGAACTCCTCCAGCCCTTTTTCCCGATCGGGATTGGAAAGCGCGCGCATCTCCGACAGCATGAAGGGATGAGCGCGAATGGCGCCCTGCCCGAAGATCATCAGATTGCGCGTGAGAATATTCGCGCCTTCGACGGTGATGCCGATCGGGACCGACTTGTGCTGTCCACCCAGCATGTTGGACGGGCCGTCGATGATGCCCTTGCCGCCATGGACATCCATCGCCTTCTCGACCGAGCGGCGCATCAGTTCGGTGGCGTTGTATTTCATGATCGCGGATATGACGGAGGGGCGATGTCCTTCATCGAGCGCCGCGACCGTCAGCCGGCGCGCCGCGTCGATCTGGTAGGCATTGGCGGCGAGTTCCGCCAATGGCTCCTGAATGCCCTCGAAAAGGCCGATCGGCACGTTGAACTGCGAGCGAACGCGGGCATAGGCGCCGGTCAGCCGCGCGGTCATCGCTGCGGCCGCCGCCGCCTGCGAGGGAAGCGAAATGCTGCGACCGGCGGCCAGCGCCGTCATCAGCATGGTCCAGCCCTCGCCGATCCGTTCCGGCCCGCCCAGAACCCAGTCCAGCGGAATGAAGACGTCGCGGCCCGAAATCGGTCCGTTCTGGAAGAAGGTGAACTGGGGAATGTGCCGGTCGCCATGGCGCACGCCGGGCGTCGAGGTCGGCAGCAGCGCGACCGTGATGCCGAGACTCTCGCCACGACCCAGATGATTCTCGGGATCGAAGAGTTTGAAGGCGAGGCCCATCACGGTCGCGACCGGGGCCAGCGTGATATAGCGCTTGTCGAAGTTCAGCTTGATGCCGAGCACCCGCTGGCCCTCATGCTCGCCATAGGTGACGAGGCCGTGATCCTTCATCGCGGCCGCGTCCGAACCCGCATCCGCCGAGGTCAGGCCAAAGCACGGAATCTCGCGTCCGTCGGCCAGACGCGGCAGCCAGTGGTCGCGCTGCGCCTGCGTGCCGAAATGGAGCATCAACTCGCCGGGTCCGAGCGAATTGGGAACCATGACCGTGACGCCCGCCGCCACGCTGGCGGAGGACACTTTGCGCACCACTTCCGAATGCGCCGTGTTGGAGAAGCCCAAGCCGCCATATTGCTTGGGGATGACCATGCCGAAGAACTTGCGGGATTTGAGAAAATCCCAGACCTCCGGCGAAAGATCACGATCCTTCCAGGTGATCTGCCAATCGTCCAGCATGGAGCAAAGCTCCACCACCGGACCGTCCATGAAGGCCTGCTCTTCGTCCGACAGACGCGCGGGCGCCATGGCCAGGAGCTTGTCCCATTCCGGCGCGCCGCTGAAAAGCTCGCCGTCCCACCAGACGGTGCCCGCGCCGATCGCCTTTTCCTCGGTCTCGGAAATGGCCGGCAGGGCCGTCTTGGCCCAACGGAAAATCGGCCGGGTCAAACGGTCCTTGCGGAACGACATAAGCTTCCTCCCTCGCCTGAAGCACTCCGCCTCACCATGGCTGCATCTTACGTAATCGTCAAACAGACGATCACCAAGCCTCCGTGACGAAAACGGCCATCAAGCCTTTGTCAGTGTCGCGCGCGATGCGCGATGTCGCGGCGACAGAAGCCTTCGCCCCATTCAACGCGATCCACCAGAGCGTAGGCCTTTTCAACGGCCTGAGCCACATCCGCCGCGCGCGCCGTCACGTTGAGGACGCGACCGCCATTGGCGACCAACTCGCCATGGATCAGGCTGGTTCCCGCATGGAAGATCATTTCCCCCGCGCCGACATCCGGCAGCGCACGGATCGGCGTGTTCTTCTCGTAAGCGCCGGGATAGCCCTTGGAGGCCAGGACCACCGTCACCGCCGGATCACTCGACCAGTCGAGCGACACGCCGTCGAGCGAGCCCGTCGCCGCCGCATAAAGCACCGGCAGAAGGTCGCTTTCCAGACGCATCATCAGAACCTGACACTCCGGATCGCCGAAGCGCACATTGTATTCGATGAGCTTCGGGCCGTCTTTCGTCAGCATCAGCCCGGCATAGAGAACGCCCCGGAAGGGCGCGCCCTGCGCGCGCATTCCCGCCAGCGTCGGGCGCACGATCTCGGCCATGGCGCGTTCGGTCATCTCGGGCGTCATGAGATAGGAGGGCGAATAAGCGCCCATGCCGCCGGTGTTCGGTCCCTTGTCGCCGTCATAAGCGCGCTTGTGATCTTCGGCGGTTCCAAACAGAATCGCCCGCTCACCATCGCAGAGGCAGAAGAGCGAGGCTTCCGGCCCTTCCATGCACTCCTCGACCACGACCTCGATCCCCGCGCCGGCCAGAGCGCCAGCGAAGCAATCGTCGATCGCGGCCAGAGCCTCTTCGATCGTCGCCGCCACCGTCACGCCCTTGCCGGCGGCGAGACCGTCGGCCTTCACGACGATCGGAGCGCCTTCGCGCTGGATGTAATCCTTCGCGGCATCGGCCTCGGTGAAACGCTGGTAGCGCGCGGTGGGGATATTTTGGAGTGTGCAGAGATCCTTGGTGAAGCCCTTCGACCCTTCCAGACGCGCGGCGGCCGCGCTCGGGCCGAAGACCGGGATCGACGCTTGCCTCAGGGCATCGGCAAAGCCGGCAACGAGAGGCACTTCGGGGCCGACGACCACGAAGCCGATGCCTTTCTCGCGGCAGAAAGCGATCACGGCATCATGATCGGCGGGGTCGAGCGCGACGCATTCGGCGACAGCGGCGATCCCCGGATTGCCGGGCGCGGCGAAGAGCTTGCCGAGATCCGGCGAGCGGGCCAGTTTCCAGGCCAACGCGTGCTCGCGACCACCCGAACCGATCAGAAGAACATCCATGGTCATTCTCGCCTCCGCAGGGCCCTATCGTGCCGGCGGCCCAGGCCGCGTTCTCGAGGGCTCGATTACGGGGCTGGGATAGGCAGGGTCAAGCCTGACACGCAGGCCCAAAGGGCTTGACGACGGGCGCGCTGCGGGGCTTCTCCGCTCTATGCAAAGACCCGACGCATCACCCAACGGTTCGGCAGACCGCGTTTCGGACGCACCGTCCGACAATTTCGTCTACCGCGTCCTTCCCCGCGCGCTCTGGCCCTATGCGCAGCTGGCGCGCTGGGACCGGCCGATCGGCTGGCAATTGCTGCTGTGGCCCTGTCTTTGGTCGGCGGCGCTGGCACCGCAATGGGCCGCGCCTTCGGCCGTTCATACGGGCCTGCCGGACCTGCGCCATCTCGCGCTGTTCCTGATCGGGGCGATCGCCATGCGCGGTGCGGGCTGCACCTATAATGATCTGGTGGATCGCGACATCGATATGAAAGTCGCGCGGACTCGCTCCCGCCCGCTCCCTTCGGGCCGCGTGACGAGCCGTCAGGCCAAGCTTTTCTTGGTCGCGCAGGCCTTGATCGGTTTGCTGGTGCTGATCCAGTTCAACACGTTCGCGATCGGCTTGGGCATCGCCTCGCTTCTGATCGTCGCGACCTACCCGTTCCTGAAGCGGGTCACGGACTGGCCTCAGCTCGGCCTCGGGCTGTGCTTTTCATGGGGCGCGCTAATGGGCTGGGCCGCCTTCTGGGGCACACTCGGGCTGGCGCCGATTCTCCTTTATGTGGGCTCGGTCTTCTGGACGATCGGCTACGACACGATCTACGCGCACCAAGACCGCGAGGACGATGCGCTGGTCGGCGTACGCTCCACCGCGCGGCTGTTCGGGCACCACACCAAACGAGCCCTCACCCTTCTCTACGGCGGAACGATCCTCTGCTTCACGCTCGCCTTCATCGCGACGGGAACAGACGCGTCCGGGCCGGCTTGGCCAGCCTATGCCGCACTGGCGATGGGCGCGGTTCACATGGCTTGGCAGATACAGCGCCTCGATATCGACGATGTCGATCAGTGCCTGCGCTTGTTCAAATCGAACGGACTGTTCGGGTGGATCATCTTCCTCGGGCTGGTCTTTTCCAGCCTCTGGGTCCTGTCCTTCCCCAAACCCGTCTGACGCCTTCAGTTGCGGGCGATGATCTCTTCGCCTTCCAGCATCATGCGCATCCCGAGGCCGCCGGGCTTGCGACGTGCCAGGAAGCGCGGGCGGCGTCCGCGATGGCTGGAGCGGCGACGCGAAGCGGGTTCGCTCGTGCGCAGCTTGCCGAAGGTTTCCTCGAGAGCCGTCACACGGCCATCCGACTCGACCATCAGCATGGGCAGGTCGAACAGTTCCGACCAGCTGCGCCAGTCGGCGGCCACGTCGAACAGATCGCAGGCCACCAGGAGCGGAACCGACAGCTTCGGATTCTCATGGTGCATCTCGAGGGTAACGGTCACTTCGCCGTTGCTGTCTTCCATCGCGCGGGCGGCGATACCCTTGAAGGAGCGCGGCGCCAGAGCGATGGCGACCGGAATGCCTGACATCTCCAGCCGGCGATGGACCACCGCGCCCCGATGATCCACGCGGTAGGTGACGGTCTCCTCCCCGTCCTGCACTTCGAAAACTTGCTTGCGGT
The DNA here is from genome assembly GCF_001463805.1 of Aureimonas sp. D3. Lineage (NCBI taxonomy): Bacteria > Pseudomonadati > Pseudomonadota > Alphaproteobacteria > Hyphomicrobiales > Aurantimonadaceae > Aureimonas > Aureimonas sp. D3. Next base: position 45,140 of record NZ_BBWM01000051.1, read on the forward strand.
CGGCATGCGCGGGATCCACGCGGATCGGCATACGGGCCCACTCGGGCTTCAACGACGTCGGATTGGTAACCAGGCTCATGATCGCGCCTTCCGTCTCTCTGCCGGAAGCTCCCTATTGAGAGATACTTCCTGATTAGCCGATGTATCCCGGCTTTCGATGCTTGGAGACTATCCGACGCTTGTTTCGCCTCACCTAACAAATGCGGTTAAGTGTTCCTGACCTTCGCCAAGGTTTTCAAACCGTAACTTCAAATAAAACTTTAAAGGAGCTTGCCCGGGTTCATAATCCCGAAAGGATCGAAAAGCCCTTTGATACCGCGCATCAGCCCCAGTTCGACCGCGTCCTTGGTGCGCGCGAGTTCCTCGCGCTTGAGCTGGCCGATGCCGTGCTCAGCCGAGAAACTGCCGCCGAGTTCGGCCACGACGCCGTGCACCAGCGTGTTGATCTCGGTCCAACGAGCCAGGAAGGCTTCCTTGTCGGCGCCAACGGGCTGAGAGATGTTGTAATGGATATTGCCGTCGCCCAGATGGCCGAACGACACGATGCGCGCGCCCGGTATGGCCTCCAGCACCAGCGCGTTTGCACGATCCAGAAATTCGGGCACCAGAGCGACGGGCACGGACACGTCGTGCTTGATCGACCCGCCCTCCGGCTTCTGCGCCCAGCTCATTTCCTCGCGCATGCGCCAGAAGGACGCAGCCTCGGCGAGGGACTGTGCAATGGCGGCGTCTTCGATCTCGCCCGATTCGAAGGCGACCTCCAGGATGGACTCCAGCACCGCGCGCGCGTCCTCCCCCGATTGCGGCGAGGAAATCTCGATCAGCACATACCAGGCATGGGGCTCAGCCATGGGATCGCGCGCGCCCTGCGTATGGCGAACTGTGAACTCCAGACCGATTCGCGGCATGAGCTCGAAGGCCGTGAGACGCCCGCCAGCCAGCGACTCGGCCCTTGCCAGAAGGTTCAGCGCCTGTTGCGGGCTGGCGAGACCGACATAGGCGACCTCGCGGCCGGCGGGCTTGGGAAAGAGCTTGAGCACCGCGCCGGTGATGATTCCGAGCGTGCCTTCCGATCCGATCAGGAGATGTCGAAGATCGTAGCCGCGATTGTCCTTCTTGAGACGCCGCAGCCCGTGGAAGATCTCGCCCGAAGGGAGCACGGCCTCGACGCCAAGGCAGAGATCGCGCGTGTTCCCATAGGCCAAAACAGCGGTTCCCCCCGCATTCGACGCCAGATTGCCGCCGATCTGGCACGAGCCTTCGGACCCGAGGGACAAGGGGAAAAGGAAGCCCGCATCATCGGCTGCTTCCTGCGCCCGCTTCAGGACGACCCCGGCATCCACCGTCATCGTCCGGCCGAGGGGGTCAATCTCTCTGATACGGTCCATCCGCGACAGCGACAGAACGATCTCGGCGTCGGAACGCGGCACTTGCCCGCCGACCAGCCCGGTATTGCCGCCCTGCGGCACGACGGGCGTGCGCGTCTGTGAAGCCAGACGCAGGATGGCCGAGACTTCCTCCACCGTGGAGGGGCGAAGCACCAGGCGCGTCCGGCCTTTGAACTTGTCGCGTTCTTCCTGCACGAAGGGCGCGATGTCGCTGGCCTCTGTCAGGGCGCGCCCGGCCGGAAGCAAGGCGGCGAACTCGCTGAGAAGCGTGTCGGAAAGGGGCGAAGAATCGATCGTGTCCATGATCAGACGCTAGCCTCGATCAAGGTTAACGTCGATAGGTCAGCGCTCGGCGGCGGCCCTACGGAGCCGGTCGTTGATCGCCTCGCCCAACCCCTCGTCGGGGATCGGGGCGACGGCGATGGCCTCGATATCCGGCGCGTCGAAAGCCGAGAGCGCGGCGAACAGACGGCTCGCAGCCTCCTTCAAGTCACCCGTCTCGCTCAGGTTGAAGACGCCCCCTGCCCGCGTCAGTTCGTTCGGGCTACCAGGGCCGAAGCCGATCCAATATTCACCGGGCTCCGGCGCCGTCGCGTCGAGGCGCACGCGCCCGCTCGGAGCGTAGTGCGACAGGAGCTGGCCCGGCGCCGAAATGGCGTCGCCCTCCTCGCGGCGGCGAATGGGCAGACCCGCCTCCTCCTCGATGCGCTCGGCCGTCAGCGTTCCCGGCCGCAGGAGCAGGATGTGATCGTCCATCACGCGGATGATCGTGGATTCGAGCCCCTGTTCGCAGGCGCCACCATCGGCGACGAGGTCGATGCGGCCGTCCAAGGTCTTCAGGACATGCTCGGCGTTGGTCGGGCTGACGCAGCCGGAGCGGTTGGCGCTGGGGGCCGCGATCGGGCGACCCAGCGAATCGATGACCATGCGCAGCGGGCCTTGAGGCGCGCGAAGGGCCACCGTGTCGAGCCCGCCCATCACCAGCGGATGCAGACCGGACTCGGGCCGTACCGGTAGCACGAGGGTCAGCGGACCCGGCCAGAACCGTGTGGCAAGGCGACGCGAGACCGGATCGAACTCGGCATAGGTTTCGGCCATGGCGAGATCGAACACATGGCAGATCAAGGGATTGAAGCGAGGCCGACCCTTCGCCTCGAAGATCGAGGCCACGGCCACACCATTGGCAGCGTCCGCCGCCAGACCATAGACCGTTTCGGTCGGCACCGCCGCAAGGCCGCCTTCGCGGAGGCACAAGAGCACGGCCGCACCCGCGCCCTCGTCCCTCAGATCGATCCGTCTGGTCTGTCGCATGGCCCAACACCTATGACGTCGCGCGTCCCGCGCCAAGAAAACTCGCCGGGATTGGTAACAGGGCCGTGGAAGCGGCGCCATCGCAGGCCTGCCCGCCCCCTCAAACCCATCTGCGAGAAAAAGTAAAACCGCCTTTGCCGGATGCAAGGCGGTTGCGGGAATGACAAACAAGGACTGCAGGCGCGAAGCGCGAAAACTCGTCAGCGCGTCGTATCGAAGGCCTTGACGACGCGGCGATCGGCGAGCGTCAGAGACGCCAGCGACGTCCAGCTGTCGCGGCCGTCCTTCAGCTCCGCGCGTTTGTCGGGCCGCTGCGGCCCGATCATGGGAACCCGTTTCACCGTCACGGCGGCCTTCTCCAGAAGGGTCGCCAGATGGGACTTCAAATGATCAGGCAAGTCCGACCGCCGCTCCGGCGCGGGAGACGGCTCCGCCGTATCCTGAAGAATGTCCCGGACGGCCTGCATTTCCTCGCGCAGCTGCGTCACCGCATCGGCGATATTGCCCGGCTGCGTCGAAACGATCTCGGTTGCAGCTGGCCGATCGCCCGGGATGGGTGGATTCACTTTGCGACTGTCGGTCAAAGCCGAAAGCACCGGAGAAGCCGATTTACCCGCATGTTCCTGACGCGCGGTCTCGGTCAGTAGCGCCAGCGGATCGATCGTCGCCCGCCCACTCGGACCGAAGGCGGCGGCAAAGGTGCCCGGCACGGCGGCATTGTCGGTCTTGGCCGCCAGTTCCGTCTCATCGTCGGTGGCTACAGCCTGCTTCGTGCCCTGCGAGACTGAGGCGATCAGAGCACCCGGGTCCTCGCTCGGCGCAGGGTCCTGTCCGACCAGTCCGTCGAAGGGCCAAGCCTTCTGGAGTTCGGCGACGGTGAGCGGCGAAACGTTGACGTCGATATCGTTCTTGGCGCCCGCCACGCGATACGGACAGGACCGCGAGCCGCAATTGTGCATCGAGGAAAACTGCCAGAGCGCGTAATTGTCCCAGTTCCCGTTCGGGAACACGCCCGTGATGTCGTCGCGATAGCGCGCGTACCAGAGGGGCAGTCGCGACAGAAGCGGATATTGCGCCTTGTTGCGGGCGACGTAATCGGCGGTGTTGCCGTTCGTATAAAGAACGGGATAGCGGCCTAGCCTGATCTTGATCTGCTGCGCGAAGATTTCGGCGTCGGCCAGCGACATCCAGTCCGACGTGTTGTCCTCGATGTCGAGCGCGATCAAATCATCGGGCTCGGGCTGGGCGAAATCCACGAAATGATCGGCCTGCTCGCGCGGATTGCCGGGACGCCCGAGATGATAGGCTCCCCACTTCAGACCCAGCGTCTTCGCCATCTCGCGGCGGGTCATGTAGAGTTCCTGCGTGACGGAATATTTCCACCAGCGGTTCTTGCAGAGATTGAGCAGATCGCCCGACAGCTTGGAGCAAGACCATTCCGGCGGCAGACCATCGGAGGCCTTGCTGATGAACCCCGCGATGCGCTTGTCGCTGGTCATCTGCTTCCAGTTAATGGGATTGAACTCGTAGGCATCGATCACGAGCGCGCGCTCGCTATCTTTCCATGGTTTGTTCCAGTCGGCGCTGGCAGGCATCGCACCCAAAAAAATCGCGCCGAAAGCAATTGCAGTCACCAAGCGCAGGGCAGCCGCGTGAGCGGCGCTCAGGTCAGGCATTCGGGTTCGTCCCCTCGTCGTCACCCAGCAGGCCCGCAGGCCGGCATTGGGCGATACAATGTGCGCGAAACGACGCCGAGAATGCGTCGCTTGTCCCTCAAGTCCTGAAGGGGCGCGTCCCCTTCGCCAACCGGAACCGTTTTCCACAACCAATCGGGCGGGCCGAAGGCGGTGGAGATCACTCATCATGAGCGTTCGTCATAAAATGAGAAAACTAGGCTTTCTCATGACTTAGCGACCACCTGAAAAAGCGATCGGCTCAAGACCCAATCGCTTCCTCGTCAGGGATCGACCGCGGTTCCGAACAGGCAACCACATATGATCCTTGACGCCGTCGAAGCGATCATCGCTGCGATCCGGCGGTCGTCTCTTCGACGAACAGTTCGCTCGCCAGTCTTTAGAAAACGATTCCCGCCTTGCCCCAGCCTGACGCCACAGGAAAATTCAGGGATCAAGGCCCGGTCGGAGCGCCGACGCCGGTCAGAAGGTCACGGTCGGCATGGTGCCTGATCCAGCGCAGAACCGGACGCTCGAACGCGTAATGAAGGACGGTGGAGGCGGCGAGCGTTCCAAGGACAACGCCCAGCGGAAACCCGACGAGCCACGCGCTGGCATGGCGAATGCCGCCACGCTCCAGCGCGAAGAGAAGCGCTCGGATCACAAAGAAATGCGAGAGATAAACCGCATAGGACACGTTCCCCGCCCATTCGGCGACACTCGAGCGCGTTTCGCGGCGGCCCGACACGGCGGCCAGAACCATCAACGCGGCCGGGCATCCCCATTGGAGGAAGCGCCAGGTGAAGTCGATTTGCGGAAAGGCAAAGAACAGACCGAAGCCACAAAAACCCATGAGCCAGCGGGCCGGGTCCGGCATTCGAAATCCTCGCGACACGAGGAGATAGACAATGATGCCGAGCAGAAACTCCAGAACGATCGGGTCGCTCCAGAAGCGTAGCGCGAGGCTGGCGGGCGAAAACCAACGCCCGGCTGCCACGCCCAGCGCCAGAACCAGAAACACGCCGCCCAAGGCCCAACGCTGCCTGAGACCCACGAAAAGCGCGAAGACGGCGTAGAAGAGCATCTCGTAATTGAGGCTCCAGCCGATATCGAGGACTGGCAGCGGAACCCCGTCAGGATTGGCGGCGGGGAAGAACAAGAACGACGCGACGATCTGGGTCAGCGTCGTATCGGCCCAAACGGGCACGTGCATGACGTCCAGGAGCACGATCACCAGCGCCGTCATCAGCCAGTAGAGCGGCACGACGCGCGCCAGGCGGCGCAGGAGAAAGGTCTTCCAGGCGCCCACCTTGCCATGCAGGCTGCGCGAGGAATGGGCCATGACGAAGCCGGAGATGACGAAGAAGATGTCGACGCCGGCCACGAAGGGAAACGGGCTGAGCGGAAACTCGGCGAAGCTCAGCCCGTAGAAGCGCAGGTCTATCGCGATCTTGATATGGGCAATCACCACCATGATGGCGGCGATCGCCCGAAGCCACTGGATCTCGCCGATCCGGCGGCTATCGCTCCAGACCGCCAAGATCAGCCCGCGATCTTGGAGAAGTCCGCGACGCGCTGCGTCGCCGCGCGAATGCGAGCGAGCAAAGCCAAGCGGTTAGCCCGCACGGCTTCATCCTCTGCATTCACGAGAACCTTGTCGAAGAAGGCGTCGGCAGGGCCGCGAAGACGCGCCAGCGCGGCGGCCGCCTGCGCGTAATTCTCGCTCGAAAGCGCGGTGTCGAGTTCACCTTCCGCGCGGTCCACCGCGCCCACCAGCGCCCGCTCCTCGTCCTCCGTCAGAAGCGTGGGATCGACCGCTTGGGCAACGCGCGTTCCCTTCTTCTCTTCGGCGGCCAGGATATTGGCGGCGCGGCGGTAAGCCGCCAGAAGGTTGCGGCCATCTTCGGTTTCCAGAAGGCGGCCGAGCTCGGCGACGCGGCGCGAGATGTCAAGGAGATCGTCCTTCACCGCGCCGTCGGTTCCGCCCGCGAGCACGGCGTCCACCAGATCATGCCGCGCGCCGGAATCGCGAAGCTGGACCTTCAACCGGTCATGGAAGAAGGACAGAAGATCGCCGGACGTGATCAGCGTCCCCAGACGGGGCCGAAGCTCGTTTTCCAGAATGATGCGGATCACGCCGAGCGCCGCACGGCGCAGCGCGTATGGGTCCTTCGAGCCGGTCGGCTTTTCGTCGATGGCCCAGAAGCCGACCAGCGTATCGAGCTTGTCGGCCAGCGCGACGGCGATGGCGATGGCGTCCTTGGGAACGCGATCCCCAGGCCCCTGCGGCTTGTAATGATCCTCGACGGCGGCCTGAACCGATGTATGCTCGTTCTGAAGCCGGGCATATTTCCGGCCCATCAGGCCCTGAAGCTCGGGGAACTCGCCGACCGCTTCGGTCGTGAGATCCGCCTTGGCGAGGACGGCTGCGCGGCGCGCGAGCGTTGCATCCGCGCCGACCAGTGGTGCGATGACGGCCGCAAGGTCCGCGATCCGCGCAACACGCTGCCCCTGCGTGCCGAGCTTGGCATGAAAGGTCACGCCGAGCGCGTCGAGCTTGGCCATGCGCTGATCCAGCGGCTTGGCCAAGTTCAGCCCGAAACGGCTGGCGGACGCTTCGAGCGAAGCCAGATCGGGAAGCGCGCCCTGGTCCGTGTGCCAGAAATAGAGCGCGTCCGACAGGCGCGCGCGCACGACCTTGCCATTGCCGCGCGCAATCTCGGCGCCGCCGTCCACCGCCTCAATATTGGAAACGAGCAGGAAACGGTTCGCCAGACCCGCTTGGCCCCGACGCCGCGTGACGAAGCATTTTTGGTTGGTGCGGATCGTCAGCTGGATCATCTCGGGCGGGATGGCGAGAAAGGCCTCCTCGAACTCGCCCATCAGGACGACCGGCCATTCCACGAGGCCGGACACCTCTTCGAGCAGCCCCTCGTCCTCGACCAGTTCCAGCCCCTGCGCGAAGGCGAGGTTCTGCGCGTCGGTGCGGATGATGTCCTTCCGGCGCTCGGCGTCGAGCACGACCTTGGCGCGCTCGAGATTCTGGGCGTAGTCCTCGAAGCGGCGAACCTTGATCTCAGCGGGCGCATGGAAGCGATGGCCGACCGTACGGTCGCCCGAACGGATGCCGGACACTTCGAAATCCACCACGACGGTCTCGCCGACCTCGGGCCCGAAGACGCAGAGGATCGACTGGAGCGGGCGGACCCAGCGCAGCGAGCCCGGCTCGCGCGAGGCCGCGCCCCAGCGCATGGATTTCGGCCAGGGGAATTCGCGGATGATCGCCGGCATGATCTCGGCGATGATCTCTTCCGCCGCGCGGCCGGGCTTTACGATATGGGCGACGAAGAATTCGCCCTTCTTGCCGTCCGAATGCCGGTGCGCCTGATCGATCGAGGTGAGACCGGCCGAGCGCAGGAAGCCCTCGATCGCCTTCTCGTTGGCGTCGGTGCGCGGCCCCTTGCGCTCTTCGTGCACGTCCTTGGAGCGCGCGTCGAGGCCGCGAATGTCAAGCGTCAGGCGGCGTGGCGTCCAGTATTCGCGCGCGCCCTCGTAGGTGAGGCCCGCTTCCACCAGAGCATCCGTCACCGCCTTGCGAAGATCGCCCGCCGCCTTGCGCTGCATGCGTGCGGGGATTTCCTCGGAGCGGAGTTCAAGAAGAAGATCGGGCATGGTTCGCTTCGTGGCTGGATCGCGTTTGGCCGCGTCTCACCATGCCGATCTTCCGATTGCAAGCCGATAGCCGTTTCGAGCGGTCAAATCCGCCCGTTGAACGTGTCGCACTGGTTCATGTCGCCCGAGGTCGCACCCCGGCGGAACCATTCGACACGCTGGGCGGAGGTGCCGTGGGTGAAGCTATCGGGAACGACCGTGCCCTGTGAGCGGCGCTGCAACGTGTCGTCGCCGATCCGGCTGGCGGCGTTCAACGCTTCCTCGAGATCGCCCTTTTCGAGATAGCCGGCCTGCTGCGTGTCATGTGCCCAGATGCCGGCATAGCAATCGGCCTGAAGCTCGACGCGGACGGAGACGGCGTTGCTTTCGGCCTCCGACATGCGCTGGCGCATCTCGGTCGTGCGCTGAAGAATGCCGGTCATGTTCTGGACGTGATGGCCGACCTCGTGCGCGATCACATAGGCCTGCGCAAAGTCGCCGGACGCGCCGAGATCGCGATCGAGCTGACGGAAGAAGCTCGTGTCGAGATAAAGTTTCTGGTCGTTCGGGCAGTAGAAGGGGCCGGACGCTGAACTGGCATTGCCGCAGGCAGACGAGACGCGATCGGTGAACAACACCAATGTCGGGTCGCGGTACTGACGGCCCATGTCCTGAAAGCGGCGGTTCCAGACATCCTCGGTATCGCCGAGCACCACGGCGATGAAATTGTCGGTCTCGTCGGCCGTGCCATCGACGCCAGGTCCGCGCTGCGCGGTCTGCGTCTGGCTGGTGGATGTTCCGTCGTCCATGCCGATCACCGACATCGGATTGATGCCGAAGCCAATCCAGAGGATGCCAAGTATGATCAGCAGACCGATGCCACCGCCGCCAGCACGGATCGGAATGCGCATTCCGCCGCCCCCACCGCCAAATCCACCGCCGCTGCCGCGCTGGTCCTCGATATTGCTGCTTTCGCGTCGGCCTCGCCATTCCATGGTCGCTCTCCCCGTTCGTCCTTCGCGTTTTCGTGACGAGGGAGATAGGCGGCCCTTACGGATCGGGAATGGCTTACAATTCGAACCCCTCGCAACCCGAGTGGCGACCTACCATCTCTTGTTTGATCGGCGCCCTTCGCGCGCCCCTGGAGAACAAAGACGATGATCGCCACCGCTTATGCGTCTGGCTTCGAAACCGCAGCGGGAGAGCTGGACCTAACCCGTCGCCTTGCGCGGCTGAACGGGATCGCGCGGTTGATGGACACGGCACTCAGAGTTCCCGGCACCAATATCCGGTTCGGCGCGGACGCCCTGATCGGCTTGGTCCCGGGCATCGGCGACGCGGGCGGCGCGCTGATCGGTCTCTTCATCGTCAACGAGGCGCGCCGGCTGGGCCTGCCCAAGCGCAAGCTCGCGCGCATGGTGGCCAATCTCGGGCTGGACGCGGCGGTCGGTGCGGTGCCGCTCGCCGGCGACATGTTCGACGTCTACTTCAAGGCGCACAAGCGAAACATCCAGATCATTCTGGATCATTTCGATCTGGCGCGGCGCGACATCATGACGGACGTCACGCCGCAGCGCCATTGACGGACGTTCAGTCCGCCATGGTTTCAAGGCTCGCGAAGCCCTCGACGGCCCCGCCCTCCTCGAAGGGCCGGGCCACTTCCACGAACGTGTCGGGATAGAACCCGTTGAAGCGCGTGCGCAGCGAGAGAGAATAGGCCCCGATATGGCCGATTTCGATCCAGTCGCCCGTATCGACCGTTTCCGGCAGCCAGAAGGGTCGAGACAGAATGTCGACGGAATCGCAGGTCGCCCCGCAGACGCGAAACGCGCTGATCACCTTCGGATCGCCCTTGCGCGCGACCCGCGCGGGGTCGGGAATGAAGCGGGCCGGCAGCGTGATCTTGCCGGTCCAGGAATCCGACAACGACGCCCAGATCCCGTCATTGATATAAAGACGCCGCCCCTTGCGCAGAAGCACGCGCACGATCAGCGAAAAGGCGCGGGCGACAACGACGCGGCCGGGCTCGGCGACGAGCGGCATGTCGGCAAAGCCCCATTCGGAAATATCCGCGCGAAGGCGCGACATGATTTCGTCCATGCCCGGAATGTCGGGTTTCTTGCGGCGCGGATCATGGCCGTATTCCGCCGGGAAGCCACCGCCGACATCAAGCCCTGCCAGCGGCACGTCGGCGCGGTTGCGCACCCAGTCGGCGGAGGCGAGCGAGCGCTCGTAAGTGTCCGGGTCTTCGATCTGCGAGCCCACATGGAAGCAGAGGCCGACCTTGAAGCCGATGCGATGGCAGCGCTGAAGAAGCTCGACCGCATGGGCGGGCGCTGCGCCGAACTTCTTCGAAAGTTCGTACATCGCATGGCCCTTGGTCTGGAGCCGCACGAAAATGGTGAGCGTTGCGGGATCGAGATCCATGGCCCGCACGATGCGCAGGATCTTGGCGACCTCGTCCTCATGGTCGAGCGAAAGAGTTCGGATCCCGTAGGTTTCGAGCGCGAGGCGAATATCGGACTGGGCCTTGATCGGATGCATGTACAGCATCTCGGCATTCGGCGCGACGGCGCGCACCGCCGCGAACTCGCCGGGCGAGGCGACGTCGAACACCTTCACCCCAGCCTGTGCCAGCGTTTCCAGAACCATGGGCTCGCCATTGGTCTTCACCGCATAGGCGGTCTCGCCCGGAAACGCGTCCATGAAGGCGCGCGCGTCGGCACGCAGCACATCGGGACGGAAGCAGTAGACCGGAACGTCCGGGCGGAGCGAGAGGGCCGCATCGCGGGCCGTTTCGAACTTCTGCAACAAGGCACTCCTTTCAGGCCGAACCGCTGCGACAGATAGGGCGCGGCGAATCCAGCAAAAGCCATCTTGCTATCTGCACCGAAACGCATGGCAGGCTTGTGAACCATCTGCCACAAGAGCGCACAGTCGATACAGGACGAACGCATGGCCGGCTTTGCTCCCCAGTCCCTGACCGCTCTCATCGAACGGGTTGCGTCCGGCCGGTCCAGCCCGATGCGCGAGATCGATCGGGCTCTCGAGCGCATCGCATCTCTCGACCCGGAGCTTCGAAGTTTTGCCCGAGTGGCCGACCGCGCGTCCCTTTCCTCTTCGATACGGGACGGGCCGCTGGCGGGCGTATCGCTCGGCGTGAAAGACGTGTTCGACACGTTCGATCTGGACACCGACTACGGCTCCCCACTCTATGCCCGCCACCGACCGCGCGCGGACGCAGCGCTTGTCGCGCAGGCCCGTGCGCTGGGGGCAGCCATCATCGGCAAGACGGTGACGACCGAATTCGCCTATGCCAGCGATGTGCCGACGCTGAACCCACACAGTGCGGCGCACACGCCTGGCGCATCGTCGGCCGGATCGGCGGCGGCCGTGGCGGCGGGTCTC